>NZ_JBXVVK010000002.1:0-221895 GCF_057219715.1 Staphylococcus sp. 510
TGTTGCTGGTAAAAATCTTGTCCCCAAACCAACTGCTGGTATTATAGCCTTCTTAATTTTCATATATATTACATTCTACTTTTAATTATTAATAAAATTTCTATATTTTTAGCAACGGTTTTTTAGATGGATGCTAAATTTAGCACTATTTAAAATATTTGTTTTCCAATTATTGTTAGTCAAGATAATCCGAATTTTAACTGTCAAATATCTTTCTACAATAAAAGTGTATGAACAGTGACCAGTTTTGAACTTGTGTCTATTATCCATATACCATCACTTTTTGCTTAAAATTCTGTTTATTGAAATTTGAAGAGGAAACATCTTTGTCCTTATTTTGATAAAAATCTATTATGATATGATTAAATAAATTAGCTCAATTAACGTTAAAGTTAGAATATTTATTTTTTATTATGCTTTTTATGAACATACTTTCATCAACTTTAACAATTTCACTACCATCATTATTTTGTTTTTGAGTAAGATAATATTTTTCACTTGAGTTATTTTAATTACTCGTTTCTTCTTTAATGTTTTGTTAGTTACTACAATTTTCGGGTTTGTACCAATTTATTTTGATACTTGTTATCTCTAAAAAATTTATTATCCTCTAATATCTCAACGACGGTAATTATTGTGATTGTACTTAATGTTTTTGTATAGTTTGTATAGTTTATGTATTAATAAAGTTAATAAGTGCCGCCTTGGCCATTGGCACGTGCTTCTACTTGTCCTCTCAAATAGTTGATATAATCTCCAGAACCTTTAGCTTTGCTATCAATAGCTGCAGCTTCTTTTTCGCTCATTCCTTCTTTATATGCAGCTAAAAATTCATCATCAGACATGTTTTTAGCATCTTCTGCTGTATATTTTGATTGTCCCTTACCTTCACTATCACTAGGGGGAGTTGCACCTCCCGCAGCTGGTTGGAATTTCCCTGCTTCTGAAAATTTTTGTAAGGTAGGTGTCATTTCTTGTGTTGTAATAATCCCATCCCCATTTGTATCTGCTGCATCTATTTCATTTGCTAATATTCGTGCTTCTTCACTGTTAATATTAAAAGCTTTTTCAAGTTGTTTCGCTTTTTCATTATTTACTTCATTTGTGACATTATCTTGTTGTATGTTTTCTGTTGATACTTGGTTTTGATTTTCATTTTCTGTAGTTTTGTTTTTATCGATTTTCTTATTCTTCTCATCCTCTAGCTTAGCTTCTTCTTTTTTAAGTTCTAAATCTTTGTAACTCCCATATGCAAATACAACAGCAACGCCCAATATTACAACTAATAAAATAACCCCTAAACTTGCGAAAACTTTCTTCACATAATCATCCCCATTCAACAATTAGTTTAAATTTATATTAATATATTTTGCTACGCTTTTCTATATAAATTTTAAAAATTAATATAGAAAAGACGTATTTATAAAAACAATTGTTTTGCTAGATAAATTTAGATTCATTTAATTTTTCAGATTGAAAAGTATGCTTAAATATATAGAATTAGTTTTGATATGACTATTCTGATGAAAACTCAAATCCTTATTAACTTGCGTGAAATACTTAGACATCAATAGAAACACTTGATAATTCGTATAAAGATGATTATGAAGAAGGTAATTTTATTAAAAATATAGGTGATATGTATAAAGGTAAAATTGTTGTGTTTAAAAATATACAATAATCCCCTGTTAACTAAATGATTAACAGGGGATTGTTATGTGTTGAAATTGATTATGATTCTGAATGTTTTTCTCTTTGTGCTTCGAATTCATCTAGTAATTCGCGTGCTTCGGCAATAGATTGTGTGTTCATTAATTGATGTCGTAGTTGGCTCGCACCTTTAATGCCACGTACGTAAATTTTAAAGAATCTACGTAAACTTTTGAATTGTCGGTCTTCATCTTTGTCATATTTTTGGAATAATGATAGATGTAATCGTAATAGACCTAATAGTTCTTCGCTAGTATGTTCACGTGTTTTTTTTTCAAAGGCAAATGGATTGTGGAATATGCCTCTGCCAATCATCACACCATCAATGCCATATTTTTCGGCAAGTTCAAGTCCAGTTTGTCTATCTGGAATATCGCCATTAATTGTTAATAAAGTATTTGGTGCTATCTCATCACGTAGTTGTTTAATCGCTTCAATTAATTCCCAATGCGCATCAACTTTACTCATTTCTTTACGTGTACGTAGATGGATCGATAAGTTCGCGATGTCTTGTTCGAAGACATGTTTTAACCAATCACGCCATTCATCTATTTCATAGAAACCAAGACGTGTTTTAACACTTACCGGTAGACCTCCCGCTTTCGTTGCTTGAATAATTTCAGCGGCCACTTCAGGTCTAAGAATAAGGCCAGAACCCTTACCTTTCTGAGCAACATTTGCAACAGGACATCCCATATTTAAATCAATACCTTTAAATCCCATCTCCGCTAAACCAATACTCATTTCACGAAATTGTTCAGGTTGATCGCCCCAAATATGCGCTACCATAGGCTGCTCATCTTCACTAAACGTTAAGCGACCACGCACACTGTGAATCCCTTCAGGGTGACAAAAGCTTGCAGTATTCGTAAATTCAGTGAAAAACACATCCGGTCTCGCAGCTTCACTTACCACATGACGAAAGACAATGTCTGTCACGTCCTCCATAGGTGCCAAAATAAAAAATGGCCGTGGCAATTCACTCCAAAAATTTTCCTTCATAATATATTTAAACCTTCTTCTTTATTAGTATCTCGCATTTTTACGCATAATGATATTACCACAAAGGGGGGAGATATACAAAGTGAAGTTGACTATTCATAGTTTAAAAAAATGAGATGAAAAGGATGAAGAATATCATAATGATTTAGTCAGTATGATAGACATCATTACATATAAAGCTGCTAAAGTAAGAAATAATGAGTTGAACTTTAAAAATGCAAATTATAGTAAAGAAAATACAATTGAAATTTACATGGATATTGAACAAGATTTTAAGTCATTAGATTATCAGATACAGGATTTGATGACTATGATGAGTCATCATATAGATCGTTCAAATACTGCTATTCAAGAATTACTTAGTTATTACGAACCTTTTGAGCGTCAGTTTAACAAATTTAAAGTTGCATATAAGATATATAATCAAAGATACGAAGATGAAGCATTTGATAAAAATGCGATTGCATTTTCAAAAATAAAATTAGATCAAAGTATTGAAAAATTTGTAAATAATATGAAAAAGTTTGCTAAAGAGAACTATAATCATGAGATTTATGAGCCGAATTTAAATAAAATTATAGATAAAAACGAAGCTATTAATGTTAAAAAATATAAGAAGTCATGATTAATTGAGAGAGCATTAAAAGTAGAATATTCGTATCATAAGTTGAAAAGAAATTTAAATGCTATATAATAAATCGGGTTGGTATTTCAACCCGATTTTGTGTTGAATAGGAAAATTAACATTGAATACTAAAAAAGGCTCATTAAGGAGAAAAAATGAAGAAATTTACGCCTGAAAAGATAAGTGAACAGTTTTCTAAATTGTTGTTATTAGCGGTTAATATTTGCATTGGTTTCATTGCGGTAACACTTGTTATATTTTTATTTACCGAATGTTTTGGTTTCTTTCAAAACTTATTTTTACAAGATAAAGATTTGAAATATAGCCAAGTGATTGAAGATTTATTGGTATCGTTCATGTATATTGAGTTTATTCTACTCATTATTCAATATTTCAAACACAATTATCATTTTTCGTTACAGTACTTTATTTATATCGGTATTACAGCGATTGTCAGAATTATTATAGTAGAACATAGCGATGCTACTGAGACAATCTTGTTAGTCGCAAGTATATTTATACTAACGATTTCACTATACTGTTTACGAAAATTTACGATTGATTAAAATCAAATACTAAACTTTAAGAGGGAAGCATGTGTGAACGCACTGTTTCCTTTTTTAGTTTAAGGAACTAAGCGATATACGATACTTTTAAGATGAAAGATGTATATTAATTATTTTATTGTTACACTATTATTGAAATGAAATTATTTCAATTGTAATTATATAATAATTGATTAAAGGAGTTTTATCATGAACAAAATAGACTTAAAAACTACGATAAAATCACTTTATAATGACATCTTAATTGATTTAAATTTGAATAAAATAAATAACTATTTTGCGCCCACATACGTACAAACGACAGATCATGTTTCCTCTAATTTTGATGAATTTAAAGCACATCTAAAAAAATTAAGAGAAGTTGTTTCAAGTTTGAAAATCAGTCATTTTAAAACGATGATCATTGATGAAAATCAAAATGCAGTATTTCTACGTTATGACGTAGAAGTAGAGAAAAAGAATGGAAACCAAGGCATCATAGAAGTGTATGCAGAGTTTACATTTAATGATGAAGGAAAAGTTATGACATGTAACGAATTAACATTACCATATCATGAAGCGCTTAAAGGCATAGGTAGTATTAAATAAGCTTAATTATCATCGCCATTTTGTTTGTCTTTCGTACTTGGAACTAAACAATATAGTGTCAGTAATATTGTAAAAGCATAGCCGAAATATTGTTTGCCGCTATAGGGCATATCAGTGAACCCTATAATTATAAGAACGGTAATTAAATCTATAGCCATGAGTGCAAGATATATACGCTTTCTTGTTTTTCGATTCATACTCATCTTCCTTTTGTGAATAAATATAGATTAATTATATGATTTAGATAGCCTATTCAAACTTAATCAAAATGGCAAAACTAATTATTCTATCTTAAGTTAACACGTTGTTATAAAAGTGTAAAAACACCTAATTCGATATAGTAGTTGATAACTAGGCGGAAAATTTATTTAACATATTCGAAGAGCGTTGATACCCAACATGTGTGATTCACTTACAGCCTATGTAATAGTTGATTATGACGGAGGCTTTTTAACAACTCACATTATATAGCTCAAACAATCATATCAAATAATTGTTGCTATTCTAAAAAATCATGGTATTATAATCATAACTTCAAACACTTTCGTATAAATTCATACGTTTCTGTATGAGTTCGACGAGAGTGTTTTTTTATTAAAAGGTTCGTTGTCACGTACTTTAAAATAAAGAAAGAAACTATGAGGTATTTGAATTATGGGCGAAAAACAATGGATTACACCCAGATCATTTTTATTTAATATATTAAATGGATTAGCGATAGCAATCGTTGTAGGTATGCTTCCTAACGCGATTTTAGGAGACTTGAGTAAATACTTAAGTCAGTATAATGAGATATTTTCAAAAATAGCAGTTGTAGTACAAAGCATTCAATATACGATTCCCATATTAACGGGTGTCTTAATTGCGATACAGTTTAATTTAACACAATTACAAACAGCTGTGGTTGGTGCAGCAACATTTGTCGGTTCTGGCGCAACGACAATTACAAATCACCAATGGGTCATTACAGGTATCGGAGATTTAATTAATACCATGATTACTGGAGCGATTGCAGTAGGTATTATTTTAATCATCGGAGATCGTGCAGGCAGTTTAAATATGATTATCTTACCCATTGTTGCCGGTGGTATTCCTGGTCTCTTAGGTTTATTATTACTGCCTTATACCAAATTGATAACAGTGGGCATTGGTAGTGTTGTTAATAGCTTAACAAATACACAACCTATCATTATGACAATTCTAATAGCAGTGATATTCTCTATTCTTATTGTGTCACCGATATCTGCGATTGGAATTGGTATCGCCATTGGTATTTCAGGGCTCGCAGCAGGTTCAGCCGCTGTAGGTGTCTCTGCCAGTGCTATTATGCTAGCGCTAGGGGCATGGCGTGTTAACAAAGTAGGTGTTCCGATTTCAGTGTTACTCGGTGCCGTTAAATTAATGATGCCTAATACCATTCGACATCCTATTATATTTTTACCAGTTACATGTACTGCTGCAGTATCAGGACTCGTAGGCGGGTTGCTTAATATTAAAGGTACACCTGATTCGGCTGGGTTTGGTTTAATCGGATTAGTAGGCCCAATTAAATCATTAAACTTATTAGGTACTAGTATGGGTAGTGGCTTGCTACTGATTGCGATAACTTATGTCATCGTACCAATCATATCAGCTATCTTTTTCAATTATCTATTTGTGAAAATATTGAAACTCTATAAACCAGATGTATTTATTTTTAAATAACTTTATATAAGCCAAAGGCAATTTCTATGAATGAGATAGAAGTTGCCTTTTTTCTATATAAAATGACTATTTCAAATATATTTTAGGGTATAGTTTTATTAAGAAACAAATAATCATAAATAGTTTAAAATTTCAGTCTGATTAGAACATTATTAATCGTAGGTACTAAATTAATGAGAGGAGTGACATGATGGAAATTAATTTAGAGCACCCAGTGTATAAAGTTCAAGTTTCAATGAAATTACTTACATCTCAAGGCGTTCCCGGGACACTATATTTACTAAAAGATGTGATTTATTTTGAAGCAGATGGATTACTGAAAGGTTCAGAGATTAAAAACGAATTTCACTTTAATGAAATAAAGAGTTTGAAATTTGGTTTATCATTTAGCCCGTATAGAATAGTAATAACTGAAAACAATAATGAAAATTGGATATTTGATTACGTGTCACGTAAAGAAGGTAAAAAATTTGTAGAATTATATGAGGCTATCAAAGAAAGTAACGCATAGATAACGTGCAATAGTAAAAATGCCAATTCACCTTTAATGATAGGTGGATTGGCATTTGTTTTATATTATGACTTTCTACAACTCACACTATTAATCAGTCACTTTTTCGTTTCTTACAGCATCGTTTAATAGGTTATCCCAGAAGCCTTGGAATTGCTCGATTGAGATGCCGTTTTCATCTTTTTGTGTTCCGACAAAGTCGCCATGGTCCCAATCGTGTTGGACAGGTGTGATTTGCCATACGCCTTTTTGAATTTGATCTGTAGCATCGACATATTTTTGATTAGATGGATGTTGTGCCGAAACTACTGATACTAGGCCGTCATTTTCTCGCCAAGCTTGATCGTCTAATTTACCAATCACATTTGTAGTTGGTAAATATTTGATATTCATATGACTATTACGATGATGGATACCATTTTTATCTGGGTCAGATGATTCGCCAGTATATGTTTTATAAACTATATTTGGGTTGAGTGACGTATGATTATTCAACTCTTGTGCACCTTCAGTTGTTAAATCATAGAATCCATTATCTTTTGTCTTCCATAAGTTACTATTTTCAACGCGTTTTACATAGTCTATATAGGTTTCATCAGGTCTCTGTTTTAATCCCCATTGAGTTAAACCAAGATCTGCACGAGAGAATTTATTACCTTGTGATTTCGCAAAATCATAAACAGCTTGTCTCACAATTGCCTCATTACCTAGTAAATCAGAGGCGTGTGTGCCGTTATGAGGTGACGCTAACGTAGTAATGGAAGAAATCATGTTATCTTGTCCACCTTTATATAATGGTGAAATGTCACCACCATGTTGCTTTTGATATTCGATTTCTTCAGGATTTCCATTACGTAACATTTCTTCTAATAAACGAACGGTTTGTCCACCCATACTATGGCCAATCAAATGGATTTTCTGGCCGGGTTTCCAATCTCTATAGGCACCTGCATAAGATTTGCCATAACGTTCATGACCATATTTAGCTGCATGTGCCGCACCATAATCTACAGTGCCACCTTTGATATAATAGTATAATTCAACCGCGCGATCATAGTTACTACCTAATGCACTTACACTAGCTTCACTCACGTTATAACCTTTTGCACGTGCTTCTTGTGTGATGTTAAGACGTTCGCCACCCCAATAATTACTATCGCTTAAACCAGGTCCATTATCAGCTGTAAAACCATTAAATCCATGAACAAGTATAATAGGGTCATGATTTTTATATTGTTGTTGAGGCGCTACCTTATTCGTCTGGTCTTTAGTAGGTTGAGTAGCCTGTGCTTTAGATTTGTTGTTATGTATGGCTACCGCATTTTTAGTTAATGTATTTAGACCATCTTTAGACTGATCATCGCCATTATCTGTAGGTGTACGATCTTTAGTCGCTTGTTTATCTAGATTATCTAAATTGATAGGGCTCTCAGTCGATGTTGTATGATCTGGTTTAGATGAATCTAGTGAATGAACTGGCACCTCTTGTGAAGCACTAGAATCTTTAGCCGTGATATGTTGTGTTGTAGATGGATGTTGTGTTGATGATGACTTTGATGGTGCTACATTTACATCTTTATGTGAATCAGTCTGCGGGATCTCTTGTGTACCTTGCTTATCTAGAGATGAATCTTGTGATACTTGTTTATCTTTTTGAGCATTATCCTTAACAGGTTCTTTAGAAGACTGTTCTTGTTTATCTGCTTTAGATGTTATATTTGACTTTGATGGTACAAGTTTTGAATCTTCATTAGGTTTAGATGTTTCATCAATATCTTGCTTTGTATTGTTAGGTTCTTTTTTGCTTGGAGTTGATTTGTCATTTGAAGTTGGTGTCTCATTTGAGTCGACTTCAGGAGATTGTTCTGATTTGTCTTGAGTTGATTGAAGATGAGATGTTTGATCTATATCATTTGTCTTTGTAGTTTCATGTGAAACGTCATTAGTTTTATCAATAATATGTTTAGAATTTTCGTTTGTTTGATTAGTTGATGTATCCTGCATTTTGTCAGTGTCTTGATTTGATGTTTGTGTCGAATTCGATTCAGGACGTTCAACATTCGTATTATTTGTATCAGAATCTTTCGCTTTTGTTGGTTCTGAAGGTTGTTGTTGCGTTTGATTAGAGTTAGATGATTCAGTTGTTTCTTTAACATTTTGTACAGTAGTTTGATCTTGTGATTCAGTTTCTGCTGCTTGTGCAGAATCCGCTCCGACAAATAACATAGATGCAACGATGATTGAAGATGCACCTACACTTAACTTACGAATACTATAAGAATTCTTTCTGTTTTTCATGTTATTAGCACCTCTATCTGTTAAATCTGGATTATGAGCAACATTTAAAATGAAATGCCGACAGATTAACAACGTACTTCAGAAAATCCGACGACACCCACATCATAAATTAAGATTATGAACGTAATATAAATTTCTCTTTACAACTTCTTAAAGTTCCATCAAACAAAGGTACGTGTGAGCAACAATACACTTTACTTATTGTACAAGTTTTTGTACAATTTAATTAAAAGGAGGTACAGATTATGGCAATAGTATCGTACTCAATAGCTAGAAAAAATTTTAGAAGTTTAATAGATAAAGTTAACAATGATTCAGATGCGGTGACTATAACAACTAATGATAGTAATGCTGTATTGATTTCTGAGTCAGATTACAATGCGATGATGGAGACATTATACCTCCAACAATCCCCTGCTAATGCCCAACACTTGGCTAAATCTATAGAAGATGCTGAGCGTGGAAATACAATAGAGGTAGATTTAGAATCATATGAGTAGATTAAATATTTTATTTACACCTGATGCATTTGAAGATTATAAATATTGGCAAATTCATGATAAAAAATTATTAAAAAAGATTAACCAATTGATAAAATGTATAAATCGTAATGGCCCACTCGAAGGTGAAGGAAAACCTGAAGATTTGAAAGGTAATTTTAAAGGATATTATAGTAGAAGAATCAATTTTGAACATAGGTTAGTTTATAAAGTACATGATTCAGAAATCATTATTGTTTCTTGTAAATATCATTATTTTAAATAATTTACTATGGTCTCTAAGCAACAGATTGATATATTTGAGTTCAAGGGAGAGAGACAGAAATAATATTTTCTTAAAATTTATTTCGTTGTCCCACCCCGGCAAGGTTGACTAGAAATGAAAAAGCTTGGTACAAGCACATTTTCATTTCAGTCAACTACTGCCTAAATATGAATGTAACTTGAAATATATATTTATGTCCTAGACTGTTTTAATATAGATGTGTAATGATCCAATCTATTCCCCATACGAATTACATATTTCCTCATAAACCATGTTATGATAAAATATTTTAAAGCGCTTACATTTTTCTAAAAATTAAAACGATTTGGTATTTAAGTATTTTGTAATCAAATGCAATATCGTCGTTTCACTATTTAAAGGGGGATGTTAATCATGCAAGGGGATAGTATGTGGTTAACGATTGTTGGTTTAGCAATTATTATTTCAATTGTAGGATTGCTAATTGCTAAGAAGATTAGTCCGGTTGTGGGTATGACATTGATTCCATGTATCGGTGCTTTAATTTTAGGCTATAGTGTTGCCGATTTGGTTAAGTTCTTTGATAAAGGGTTAGCGCAAGTGATGAACGTTGTCATTATGTTCATTTTTGCGATTATTTTCTTTGGTATTATGAACGATAGTGGTCTGTTTAAACCACTTGTGAAGCGGTTGTTACTAATGACACGTGGTAATGTAGTCGTCGTTTGTATTATGACGGCATTACTTGGAACGATTGCACAACTCGATGGCGCAGGTGCGGTAACGTTTTTATTATGTATTCCTGCCTTATTACCATTATATAAAGCGTTAAATATGAGTCGTTATTTACTCATTTTATTATTAGCGCTCAGTGCAGCAGTGATGAATATGGTGCCTTGGGGTGGTCCAATGGCGCGTGTCGCAACCGTATTAAAAGCTAAAAGTGTCAATGAATTATGGTATGGTTTAATACCAATTCAAATAATTGGTTTTATTCTCGTTATGTTACTTGCAGTGTATTTAGGTTTTAGAGAAAAGAAACGTATTCAAAAAGGGATCGCAAAGGGAGAAATTGAACAAACTCAAGATATTGATATACATAAACTTGTTGCACATTATGAACATGAACAAGATATTAAGTTTCCAGTAAGAGGTCGTGCCAGAGAGCATGGGTCTATTAAGTGGATTAATACATTATTAACTTTATTGGTCATGGTTGCCATGTTAACGAATATTGCACCGCCAGAATTCGCATTTATGATAGGTGTTTCTATTGCTTTAATCATTAACTATAAGAGTGTAGATGAACAAATGGATCGCTTAAAAGCACATGCACCTAATGCATTAATGATGGCTGTTGTCATTGTAGGAGCAGGGATGTTCTTAGGTATTCTCGATGAGACGGGTATGCTTAAAGCAATCTCTACAAGTTTCATTCATATTATTCCGCAACCAGTCGGACCGTATATTCATATTATTGTAGGTATCTTTGGTGTACCACTTGATTTATTAACAAGTACGGACGCTTACTATTTTGCATTGTTACCTATTGTTAAGCAAACAGCCGCTGAGTTTGGCGTATCACAAGTGTCTACTGCTTATTCAATGGTGATTGGTAACATTATAGGTACTTTCGTAAGTCCATTTGCGCCAGCAGTATGGCTTGCACTTGGTCTAGCCGAAGCCAACATGGGCACATATATTAAATATGCCTTCTTCTGGGTATGGGGCTTTGCTATTGTATTGCTACTTATTGCAATGTTAATAGGTACAGTAGCCTTTTAACTACAGGGAAGTGTTAAGGCAGTCTAAAAAATAAGCGTAGTACAGAACATGATAGTTAAGTACTACGCTTGATTTATGCGATTATTGATATTTTATGAATAAAATGCGTCAAAGACTTGATCGATATCTTTATCTGCCTCTTTGATAATATCTTCTTTAGGTAAAATGGATGTACCTTGTGCACGTGCAATGTAGAATTCATCAAAGCCCATAACTTCTTTGAACATTTCTCTTAAATAATGGTATGAAAATTCAAGTGGTGTATAACGATCTTCATTGGTATAAATACCACCACTTGCTTGTAATAGTAATGCTTTATAATCATCTGTCATTAGTCCAACTGAGCCATCGTCTGTATATTTAAATGTTTCTCTAGGAATCATAATATTATCGATGTAATCTTTTAAACGAGATGTGATATTGAAGTTGTGTAATGGTGTCAAAATTACAATACGATGATGTGCTTTAAATTGTTGTACTAAAAATGTAGATTTGTCAGCAACTTGTTGCTCTTCTTCAGATAATGGTGTGCCCGCACCAAGTTTATTCCACACGTTTAATAATTGCTCGCTATCAAGACGAGGTAATAAACCTTCATATAAGTTAAGTTCTTCAATCTCTCCATTAGGAAATGCTTCATTATATTTTTCTAAAAACATAGCTTTCATTTGAGCAGTATAGGTACTGTCATTATTAAAATCAGGGTGTGCGTTAATAAGTAACGTCTTCATAGTTAAATACTCCTTTGTATGTAATATGACAAGTATACACGGTTATATCATAAAATCCTATTACTATTGACTCTCAAATACATTAAATATAATGGGCAATCTATTCACATTAAAATACACGACATCATTACTTTCACGTTGTTCAATTTCACACATTTCATTTCAACACACACAAATATTTTCAACAGTTAGGAATAATTTAGGGTCTTTTAAGTAAAATGGTTTGCTAAGCTAACTAAAAATGATACAGTTTTTCGTGGACAATTTTAAGAAAGGAGTAGGGTGTCGTGTCGAGTAGTGAAATGACAATAGCAAAACGAAATACGATTGTAGTAGTGATGTTAATCAGTGCATTCGTAGCTATGTTAAATCAAACCATTTTAAATACTGCCTTACCAGCGATTATTTCAGGTTTAGGTATTCCTGAAACGACAGCACAATGGTTAATTACAGGATTTATGTTAGTTAACGGTGTCATGATTCCACTTACTGCATTTTTAATGGATAGATATTCTACACGAGGTTTATATATTTTCTCTATGGCTGCCTTTTTAATTGGATCTTTAGTGGCAGCACTTTCCCCAAACTTTAGTGTTTTAATGGTGGCTCGTGTGATTCAAGCAATAGGCGCAGGTATCTTATTGCCGCTCATGCAATTTACCGTGTTCACCTTATTCCCAGTAGAAAAACGTGGATTTGCGATGGGACTAACAGGTATTGTCGCACAGTCTGCACCTGCGATTGGACCAACGTTAACGGGATTACTCATTGATGCGTTTAGTTGGAGAATGCCGTTTTACGTCGTCGCAACAATTGCTATTATTGCCTTCGTGATTGGTTACTTCTTCGTTGAAAACCATAGTTCTCCAAAAGATACTGCTTTAGACAAGATTTCTGTCGTATATTCTACCTTTGGTTTCGGCCTCATTTTATTCGCGTTTAGTAGTATCAGTACGTTGGGTATCACGTCACCAGCTGTAATCATTACATTTATATTAGGTGTAATCGTGATTGCCATCTTTACATTCCGTCAGTTAAAA
The DNA here is from genome assembly GCF_057219715.1 of Staphylococcus sp. 510. NCBI lineage: Bacteria > Bacillati > Bacillota > Bacilli > Caryophanales > Staphylococcaceae > Staphylococcus > Staphylococcus sp. 510. The sequence goes on from NZ_JBXVVK010000002.1 coordinate 13,305, forward strand.
ATTGACCATCCATTGTTAAATTTACGTGTCTTTAGAAGTAAGACATTTACCTTATCAGCAGTAGCATCTATGTTGTTATTTATTGGTTTCGTTGGCCCTGCATTACTCATTCCTATGTATGTACAAACAGGTTTAGGACTATCAGCGGTATTATCAGGGTTAGTGATTTTACCAGGTGCTGTGTTTAATGCATTTATTTCTGTTTATACAGGTAAGGTATTTGACCGTTTCGGATTACGTGTCCTAGTGATACCCGGCTTTACATTGTTGATTATTATGACGATTCTTCATACATTTTTATCAACCGATACGCCATTTTGGTATGTCGTCGTCATTTATGCGATTCGTATGTTCTCAGTCGGTTTATTAATCATGCCATTGAATACTGCAGGACTTAATGCATTACAATCGGAAGAAATTTCTCATGGTACAGCAATTATGAATTCATTACGTATTATCGCTGGGGCAATGGGTACCGCAGTGAGTATTACGATTCTTTCCATTGTATCTAAAAATGATTTAGCGGGTAGTCATACCGGGCAGTCTAAAACTGAAATGATGCGAGCAGCTACGGTGCATGGCGTAGATGCAGCATTTATATTTACAACCATCTTGATTGTGATTGCATTTATTCTATGTTTATTCATCAAAGATAAGACAAAAACTTCTAGAAAATAATAAAATTATAAAGGAGTATTTGACATGAGTGTATTTACAAAAGAGGACCATTTACAAATTTTAAAAGATATCGTAGAAATCAAAACAGTGAATGATAATGAAATAGAAGTAGCAAAATATTTAAAAGATTTATTAGAAAAGCATGGTATCAAAGCAGATATCGATGAAATTAAAGGTCATGATAATCGTGCTAACCTAATTGCTTCTATTGGTGAAGGTCACCCAGTCGTGGCGATTTCAGGACATATGGACGTGGTATCAGAAGGCGATCCTAATAATTGGCAATTCCCACCATTTGAATTAAAAGAACAAGATGGCTATTTATATGGCCGTGGTACATCAGATATGAAAGCAGGCCTAGCTGCACTAGTCATTGCGATGATTGAAATTGATCAAAGTGGCGCGTTAAAACAAGGTACTATCAAGTTAATGGTGACAGCTGGAGAAGAGATGCAACAACTAGGTTCAGAACAATTATATAAAGAAGGTTATATGGATGATGTGGATGCATTAGTCATTGCTGAACCATCCGAATCAGGTATTGTCTATGCGCATAAAGGTTCTATGGATTATCAAATTGTATCTCGCGGACAAGCAGCACATAGTTCTATGCCTGTGGTTGGACAAAATGCGATTAAACCATTACTAGATTTTGTGCGAAATATTGATGAAGAATACGAAGACATTAGAAAAGAATTACAGTGTGAACAATTTGATTTCAAACATGTGATTGAGAGAATAAAAGGACGTGTGGGTGACAAAGTTGAGGAAGAAGAAATCGAGCGCGTCATTAATGGATTGGTAATTAACCATACAATTATTCAAGGTGGCAACCAAGTCAATTCTGTACCTGATATGGCAACAACAGACTATAACATTCGTACCGTTCCAGAGTTTAATAATGATCAAGTAAAAGCTTTATTTAAAAAGCATATTGAACAGATTAATAATGAAGGCGGTCAACTGGAAGAAGATATGTACTTAGACTTAGATCCAGTACTTACAACAGGGGAAAATCGTTTAATCGCGCTAGGTCAACAAGTGGCAGCCAATATTTTCAAGAGAGATGTCGTTGCAACACCAACAGTTGGTGTGACTGACGCATCTAATTTACTACGTGATAAAGATGAACATTTCTCATTCTTAATGTTTGGCCCAGGTACAGTACCACATCAAGTCAATGAACATGTGAATAAAGAAACATATCATCAATTCGTTGATTATTATATTGAATTATTAACATCTTATTTAAATGAAGCTTAAATAAACATATATAGGAGTAGCTATTGATTGCGTGATACACGTATGATCAGAGCTACTCCTTTTATATTATGATAATAAGAGTGGCGTAGAAAATAGAATGAGTAAGATGATATTTAAAACACCTAATAAAATGACAGTTAATTTGTGTTTACATTTTGAAAGTAAGGCTAAAAGGATGATTAAAGTTATGAAAATAAGACTAGCACCTGGCCAATACCAGAACGAGAATGTAGAATTGTTAAATAAATTAGTGAAAAAGGTTGTATAAACGATAAATAAATTCAATACTGTTAAAATAATTGAAGTGACATATAGTAAGCGGATGTTGGTCATGATGTTTATCCTTTCTAATCATGTTGTTATATTAATATCATATTATATATGGTTAGTACTCAAATTTCAAATCAATTTAATTATTAAATTATATAAAGTAAAGGCACTTTAGCTTTAGGAAAATCGAGAGTTTTTCAAAAGGGAGAGAGATGAATGAATGAACGAAATGAAGTTATAATCAAGTTACTCGATAGAGCAGATATTAAACCAGGCATGCGTATATTAGATATTGGATGTGCGACTGGGGAAGTCACTCAATTAGCAGCTGAACGCGTTGGATCACAAGGTGAAATGATTGGTATTGATATGAATCAAACACTGTTGGAAAAAGCAGTTGAAAATAATCAATATGATCATGTGTCTTATCAACTACATGATATTTATCAATTACCAGAAGCATTAGGCCAATTTGATGTCATCATTGGTAGAAGGGTACTCATGTATTTGCCAGATGTGGTACAAGCGTTACGCATATTAAAGGACTTTTTAAAACCAGAAGGTATATTCTGCTTTCAGGAAAGTGATGCTATTAATGGCGGTACGGGTGCAGATGAACTACCACTACATCAAACAGCGATACAATGGATATGGCAAACTGTAGCGCAAGAAGGTGGCGATATTCATATCGGTCAAAAACTATACAATTTGTTGAACGAAATAGGTATGAAAGACATTGATTACTTTGCGGAAGCGGTCATTCATACATCCGACAACAATGATTTAGAATGGCTTGTAGGTATTATGCTACCAAGAATGAAGGCACATCATATTGTGGACAAGACCTTCTCAATAGAAACGTTCAAAGAAGAATTAAAAGCAGAGGCACAACACAATCATAGCGCCTTTATAAGAGATATGGCATTCGGAATAATAGGGAAAATGAAGTGATAAAGAAGGGAGAGGGACAGAAATAAAATTTTCTTAAAATTTATTTCGTTGTCCCACCCCGGCAAGGTTGACTAGAAATGAAAAAGCTTGGTACAAGCGCATTTTCATTTCAGTCAACTACTGCCTAAACATAAATGTAACTTGAAGTATATATTTATGTCCTAGCTCTCTTTTTATATATGGAAGGTATAATATTAACTAGCTATAAGATGTTTATGATACGTTGGCTTTAGTGACATATCCGTTTTCAATTGCAAACGCAATATGACCTTTGCCTACTTGATAACTATAAATGCCATCGCCTTTCTTTTTAGCAGGTTCTGTTAATGGATTTTGATAATCATAGTTATTACCATATTTTTGTTTCACTTGTTTTAAGCTAATTGAGTTTGGTTTTACTTTAATATCTACATTGTTTGCTTTGTGATTTTTATACTGTTGGAATGTTTGATCATAAATTACTTTAGAATTCGTTGGTGCTTGATATTTACCGCTAACTTTAACACCGTTGAACTCTAAATTATCCGCTTTTAAACCATTATAGAATGATTGGCTCAATACAAAGTTACCTCCTGAAGCAGTGTAACCGTTATATTTATACCAATACTGTGATGACGCTGCGTGTGCTTGGTGAGATGATACATTATCTGTAGAAACGCTTACTCCTAGTGCTGTGCCTAATACAATACTTCCCGCAACAAAAGTTTTAGTTAATTTCTTCATAAAGCATCACTCCTATATAATTTTTGGCAGTGAAAACGCTACCAACTTCAAAGTACAACAAATTTATAAAAGGTTCAAATTTAAAGTATAAAATGATTGTCGATTTTAGCAATATAACTATTAATTTTAAAAATACATTTTTGCATATACGGTATAAATATAAATAATTTCTGTTTGTTGGCCATATTTTTATAAAAATATAGTATAATTGCCTCGTATAAAGAAGTAGTAATAATATATATTTGGGAATTTTTGAAAAAACATTAAACAAAGGGGATTTATCATTGAAGAAATTTTTATTTTTAAGTGGAACAGCATTATTACTTTTGTCAGCTTGTAACAATGGCGATTCATCTAGTGATTCAAAAGGAGCATCGAAAGTAGAAGATACACAAAAGAGTGAAGACAGTAAAAAAGGGAACGATTCTAAGTCATCATCAAGTAAAGAAAGTTCAAACCAATCAAGCAAGTCTAAACAATCATCTACGAATGATATTTCGAATCTATCTGAAAAGGAAAAGTTGGTGTTAGTATTTTTAGCAAATGAATCTGGTGAGTATGCCATAACTAAAAATGATATTTTAACAGGAAGATACACGACACAAACGTCGGATGGTAAAAAAACAGAAGAATTAAAACATTTTGCTATAACTCGAGATATGGAATCTATTCCCAATGCGCCTGAAGGTATGAAATTTTATGTTGTTTCACCTTCAATTGGTCAATTCTCGTCTGTTATCGGTGTAAGTGATGAAAAAATTTATTTAGGAGGAACTCAAAGTCAAATTCCTTCATATAAAGATGCCTTAAAAACTGGTGAAGAACACGATACGAAAGAAGTCTATGATAAATATAAAGACTCTAATGAGTTTAAGCAAATAGCTAATAAGATTAACATTTACGATAAAATGCCGACATTCTCTGACGACGAAAGTGATGATGATTCAAGTTCAGACGACAATAGTTCATCTGATAGTAGTTCAGATTCTGAAGAAGTGACACGTGATAATGTCATTGATAAAGTAGAATCTTACGAAGGTGAAAAGTTAGATACAGATACGTATACATTTAAAGAACCTGAAAAAACAAGTGATGGTAAATGGGGATTCTCATATGATGATAAAGACGGTAATTTAGCCGGCTCATATACTGTTGATACAGATGATGGTTATGTGACTAAATTTGATGAAAATGGTGACAAAATCGGTTCAGGATATTAGGACTTGAATTAAATTAGAAAAGTTCGCTAAATTTGTAAAACTTTGTGTAAATATTGATTGTTAACAAGATAAAAAATAACTCCCAGCTGCGATAACAATCGCATGGTTGGGAGTTGTTTTTGTATTATGAGTGTTTAGTATGTTTTTGCCAAGGCATTGGTATGTGTAAGTGCATTAAATCGAATTTTTTAATGAGTGTACCAATAATAAAGGCGAGTACTAGACTTGTGATAGCTACGGCAATAATTGTAATCGCTGATGAAACTGGATTGTTAAAGCCAAATAAGACAATCGCACCTGCGATAGGTGTTGCCATACCAGTGACACCAATTTTCAGTCCACTAAATGCAATAATACAAGCATTGACCATACCAATAAGAGCCTTCGTACCGTATAAAACGGGCGCATATCTTACGATTAAATCAATTTGTGTTAAAGGCTCGATAAATACTGCAAATCGATTTGGTTTTTCGCCAATTTTCAAAATGTTGAATAATGTGAAGTTTACAAATGACGCACCTGTACAAGTAATAGCACCAATGGCCATTGGTAGTCCTGTAAGGCCTAAGATACTTGCGAGCACCATTGAACTTAATGGCGTCATACTTGTAACTGGAATAATTAAGCCTAAGATGATCGCTAGAGCATATGGACTACTGTCGCCAACTGAGTTCACGGCACCTGCAATTTGATTTAATACGGCTGTAACACCTGGATTAATCAGTGATGCAAGTCCATATACTAATGCCGGTGCAATGAGTATCACTGCGATTAAATCTAAACCTTCAGGCACTTTCTTCTGAATCAATTTAATAATAAATGCAACTATATATGAAGCGATAAATGCTGGTAATAAACTGAAATCCTTTAATACAAGACCGACGATAATAGCGAAGACAGGTGATACACCTAAATTGATACATGCGAGTATACCTACTGCAATACCACCTAGACTACCCGCAAGGTCCCCGATGTCTTGTAAGAATTTAATATGTAAGATACCACCAATTGCATAACTTAAGAATGCTTGAGGTAGGAATGTAGCACAAGCAGCACCAGATAAAGCTTGTAAGCCTTCCTTACCATATGGTGCGAATTTAAGGAACAATGTCATAATGACCAACACGATAACGAGTGTTCCGACGCCTAATATAATATTCATGTCATTAAACCCCTTTAGTAGAAATAAGAATTGTTCTATAAAAAATCATTTGACAATTGTAACATAATGTTCAAAAAATTAAATCGTCCACAAACCATTATTAATCAATATTTAATTTTTTTGAAAATTCAAATGAAATGCCTCTAACCTCCTTTGATAGACACGTCGAGGGAATGTAAATGAAACAATATACATCAATATTCAAAATAATATTTTTAACAATATAGACAAAAAAGATGGCAATTTACATGAATAAAATGATGATTTGGGGTATATAATAAACACGTAAAGAGGGGGAGATAGTCATGAAATTTTTTAAACTAGATTATCAACATCATAAAGATATTGTAGATGATAATGTGTTAACAATGTTTGTGCTTGCAAAAGATAAAGATGAAGTGGAAGCATTCGCAAAGAAATTAGGGTATGCGGTCGAAAATATTAAGAAATTAACTGAAAAAGAATTCGAACATGAAAAAGAAGTGACAGAACATTATAGATTAGAACATGCAGATCAATATTTATAATGTTGTAATACGACAATTGAGGTATTAAAACGAGGAGCTGTGGATGATTGATCTACAGCTTTTTGAATATAAAAAAGAATCGATGATGAATAAGATGAATTCATTAAAAGGGTGTGTTACATCATGTATATTGGTAAGCATTCACAAATCAATGATTATGAAGAAATAAAACGATTTATGCAGCACAACAATTTTGCGACGATCGTAACGAGTAACGATATTAAGCCTATCGCTTCACATATTCCCGTGATGATTTCAGAACAAGATGATCAATTAGTAATCACAGGACATTTAGCGAAACATAATGAATTGGTACAAATGATAGAACATAACGCACATGTATTAGTGATCTTCCAAGGACCAGACGCCTATATTTCCTCTACATGGTACGAGACAGAAGATGTACCGACATGGGATTATCAAAGTGTGCATGTATATGGGGAAGGACGATTATTGAATCATGACGAACTAGTATCTGATTTGAAGCAATTATTGAATCACTATGAAGGCTATAAAGATGATGGTGCAACTTGGAATCATTTATCAGAAGATACTAAGAGACAAATACATGGGATTGTCGGATTTCAAGTTAAAGTGAATGACATAGAAGCAGTATATAAACTTAGTCAAAATAGAAGTAAGCAAGAAAAAGTGAATATTGTTAAGCAATTAAAGGCGTCGGGCAATCAAAAGGAAAGTAAAATTGCTAAAGAAATAGAGAAATATTAAGACATTATTTTATAGAATTCATGAATAACATAAACTTGGGAGGATTAGGTAGCAATGAGAGAAATAGAAAAATTAGATAAAGGTATGCCATATCATTTTGATGATGAGGAAGTGGCGGCACGTAAAGCTAGAGCAGCACAATTATGCCAAGAATTTAATGCCATTCCTGCTACAGAACCGGCACAACAAGAAAGTAAAATCCGCCAGATATTAGGGTCTGCTGGTGAAAACATTTCATTCCAAGCGACATTCAATTGTGATAACGGGAAAAATATACATGTCGGACATGACGTCTTAACAAACTATAACCTTACCATTCTAGATATAGCGCCAGTGAACATTGGGAACCATGTGATGATAGGTCCTAATGTCGATATTTATACCGTTAACCATCCATTAAGCGCAAAGAGAAGAGGAGAGTATTTAGCTCAAGCAAGTCCTGTAAATATAGGCGACGATGTTTGGATAGGTGGCAAAGTCACGATTACTCCAGGAGTGACTATTGGAAATAATGTAGTGATCGCTTCAGGTGCAGTAGTCACAAAGGATATCCCAGATAATACCCTTGCGGCAGGTGTACCGGCAAAAGTCATTAAAGAATTAGAAGAATAGTAGTTTGATAACTGATTGATAAAACAAATATATGAGAATGAAGTGCTATACAAATGGTGTATAGTACTTTTTTTAAATATAATTCAATGTGTTATTTTACAATTTATAAAGTAATAATGATGTATTATTGTCTAATTTTTTAAAATTTTCTTGTTATTTACATTTTTCCTTTACAAAATATAATGTATAATAAATAAAAAATAACTAGGAGAATAAACAGACATGATGAAAAACAAATTGACTTTAAAAGAGAACATTTTTATCGGATCAATGCTATTTGGTTTATTCTTTGGTGCTGGGAATATTATTTTCCCAATTCATCTTGGACAAACAGCAGGGTCAAACGTATTTATTGCCAATTTAGGCTTTTTAATTACTGCTATCGGATTACCGTTTTTAGGTATTATCGCTATCGGTATGTCTAAAACAAACGGTATTTTTGAAATTACGTCAAGAGTTAGTAAAACATATGCATACATATTTACGATTGGTTTGTATCTAGTCATTGGGCCATTCTTTGCGTTACCTAGGTTAGCAACAACATCTTTTGAAATTGCATTTTCACCATTCATTTCACCTGATGTTGCGAAGATTTACTTACCGATCTTTAGTATTATCTTCTTCTTATTAGCTTGGTTCTTTGCGAGAAAGCCGTCTAAAATTTTAGATTACATAGGTAAATTTTTAAATCCAGTCTTTTTAGTTTTATTAGGTATTGTTGTAGTCTTAGCGTTCATCCATCCATTAGGTGGGTTAACGAATGCGCCTGTGAGTGCAGATTACGATAAGAGTCCATTACTTAAAGGATTCATTGATGGTTATAACACGTTAGATGCATTAGCATCATTAGCCTTTGGTATTATTATTGTATCTACGATTAAAAAGTTAGGTATCACAAATCCTAACAGTATCGCCAAAGAAACATTTAAATCTGGAACAATCAGTATTGTTTTAATGGGGATTATCTATAGTTTACTTGCGTTTATGGGTACGATGAGTATTGGTAAATTTAAAGTGAGTGAAAATGGTGGTATTGCATTAGCTCAAATTGCGAGACACTATCTTGGGAATTACGGAATTATCGTATTATCTCTGATCGTTATTGTCGCATGTTTAAAAACAGCGATTGGTTTAATCACTGCGTTCTCTGAAACATTTACAGAGTTATTCCCGAAACGTAGTTACTTAATGTTTGCGACAGTGGTCAGTATCTTAGCATGTATTTTTGCTAATGTTGGTTTAACTAAAATCATTATGTATTCAACGCCAGTATTGATGTTCATTTATCCATTGGCCATTACAATTATTTTATTAACTTTAGTAAGTCCATTATTCAATCATTCGAAAATTGTATATCGATTTACGATTTTCTTCACAATGATTGCGTCATTTATTGATGGTGTTAAGGCTAGTCCAGAGCCATTTTTGAAAACATCATTCGCTAAATTTATCATTTCATTGGGTGAAAAATACCTACCATTCTTTGATATTGGTATGGGTTGGATTCTACCGGCATTAATCGGATTTATCATTGGATTGATTGTTTATAAAATCCGCTCGAATAAGTCAACGACAACAGAATAATTGACTATATAGCGTCTATCTTACATTTGAGATAGGCGCTATTTTTTAAACAATGACAGAGCGATAGCGTATGACTTAAATAAATATTTATTTGCGCTTAACAATGAGTTAATAATCATTAATTACGCTTAATCTAAAATAAAATAAGGGATGGTTAATATGGAAATTGTGAAGTCAAAGCAAGATTTATATCGAATCATTGATGACGCGGACAAACAACATACATCCAATATGTTGTTATTAATGATATTAGGAACGATATTTTTAGATGCATATGATATTACCATTTTAGGAACGATGACAGACCAAATCACGAAAGAATTCAATTTATCTCCAACCATGTTGTCATTCGTGATGACATCATTACCTGTAGGTGCATTAATGGGTGCGATTTTTGGAGGGACGCTCGCGCATCGATTTGGTAGAAAGCGTATCCTTTCAATATCATTGTTAATATTAATGATTACGTCTTTAGGTGCAGCATTTTCGCCTAATATTATGATCTTATTGATATTTAGGTTTCTGATGGGTATTGCGATAGGTATGGACAGTCCAGTAGCGTTTACATTTATTGCAGAAATTAGTAACAAAGTCCAACGAGGTCGTAACGTTAACTACTGGCAAGTCGTATGGTACATAGCGATTGTGACATCGTCGTTAGTGGTCATTGCATTTTTCTTAATGGGAGCAGGAGAATCATTGTGGCGTATGGCAGTTGGATTTGGTGCTTGTATTGCTTTAGTGCTATATATCATGCGATTAAAGTATTTACAAGAAAGTCCGACTTGGATTATTGATCACTTTTCACTTGAAAAGGCGACACACTATATTCAGAAACATTACGATGTGCAGTTGAAATTAGATGAAAGACAAGGAGAACATCAATCAAACGCACAACAACAATCATATAAAGTACTACTTAAAAAACCATATTTAAAGAGATTAACACTAGCAACAGCGATATCAACATTACAAGGTATGCAGTACTATGCAGTGGGATTATATATTCCAATTATTGCTAAATATATGATAAGTGAGGATAAGCTAGGGGTCTTATTTGGTACAGCAATTGTCAATGTTGCTGGTATCATCGGTGCGTACTTAGGTGCACAGTATACACATCGTCTAGGTACAAGAAAACTTACAATGATAGGTTTCGGTATTGTCTTATTTGTTATGGTTGTAACAGGCCTATTTTACAATAACTTACCAATGGTGATTAATACATGTTTAATTGCATTGTTCTTATTCGGTCATTCAGGTGGACCAGGAACGCAAGGTAAGACAATTGGTGCATTATCATTCCCAACACATTTACGTTCACAAGCGACAGGTATTGTGGAGTCAGTGAGTCGAACGGGTAGTATTATAGGAACGTTTGTATTTCCGATTATATTAGCAGCAGTCGGATTAAATCAAACGATGTTATGGATTGGTCTCGTACCACTAATCGGTCTTGTCATTACATTTGTATTGAAATGGGAACCTGTTGGTAAAAATGTTGAAGATGAATAATTTAAGTATAGGCTAGAAAGTGAATCAATGAGAGTATAATTGTATCAATCCACTATAAAGATTGAAATGACAAGGGTTATAGAACCAAGGGTAAGACTTCCGTGTGTCTGAAGGTAGACAAACGGAAGTCTTATTTATTGAGTATTTCTATATAACTTCCCCTACCCTACTTCCCCTTGAATGTTCAAACATGTCCTTTTATATCATTTGTTTATCGTAATAATTCCAATTAATAAAAATATACACATTTTAATATATTTTGTAACTTTAATTGTGTTAATATTTAGATAACTTAATAATCAGTCATAATTAACTTTCATATGTAAGGGGGAAGGGCATATGCCTAAAAAGTTATTTAGTATTGATTTAAACAAGAAGATGGATCAACAAGCACATCCAGGACACAATCGATGGCATCCTGATATTCCAGCAGCATTTTCAGTAGATCCAGGGGAATCCTTTAGAATGGAATGCTTAGATTGGACAGATGGACAAGTTGCCAATAATGATGATCCGAGTGATATTAAACACGTGAACTTAAATCGTGTACATGTTTTAAGTGGTCCAGTACACGTAAACAACGTACAACCAGGTGATTTACTTGTAGTAGATATCTTAGATATTGGTGTTTTTGATGAACATCAATGGGGGTTCAATGGTATTTTCGATAAAACAAATGGTGGTAGCTTCTTAGTTGATCATTATCCAAATGCACAGAAATCAATTTGGGATTTTAATGGTATTTATGCAACGAGTAGACATGTACCAGGTGTTGAATTTGTAGGACAGATTCATCCAGGATTAATTGGTGTGGCACCTACTCAAGAGATGCTAGATGAATGGAATCGTCGCGAGAAAGAATTAGTGGATACGGATCCAAATCGTGAACCAGTCTTAGCTAACTTACCTGATACTGATGCGGTTGTAGCTGGCACTTTAACTGGTAAAGACTTTGATAGAGTGGCGAGAGAAGGTGCGCGTACTGTACCACCTCGTGAAAATGGCGGAAACTGTGATATTAAGAACTTATCAAAAGGCTCTCGTATCTATTTCCCAGTATTTGTTGAAGGTGCAAAACTTTCAGTTGGAGATTTACATTTCTCTCAAGGGGATGGAGAAATTACTTTCTGTGGTGGTATTGAAATGCCAGGATGGATTGATTTAAGAGTCAACGTTATTAAAAATGGTATGGAAAAATATCATATTAAAAAGAATCCTGCGTTTAAACCAGGACCAGTAATGCCGAATTATACAGATTATATTGTGTTTGAAGGTATTTCTGTAAATGAATTTAGTGGTAAACAAACATATCTAGATGCCAATACAGCGTATTGAAATGCGGTATTAAATGCGATTGAATTCCTAAAAACACGTGGATTTACAGGTGAACAAGCTTATATGTTATTAGGTACTGCACCGGTACAAGGTACAGTCGCAGGTATAGTGGACGTGCCTAATGCATGTTGTACGATTGCGATTCCAAGAGAAATTTTCAAAGATGACATCGTACCGAATTTGGAGCCTGATCAATAATGCCTCAATATACTTATGAATGTAAAGAATGTGGCGAATTTACTTTACGCCAATCTATGAAAGCACAACATGATATGGCAGAATATCCACAATGTCATCATGATGCAAAGCGCGTATTCTCGACATTCCAAACCTATAAAATGGATGGAAAACTGAAACAAAGAATTGAACGAGGGCAAACACCTCGCATCATGTCCAAAGATCAATTACCGAAAATGACACCCAAACCAACCAAACAAAGCAGACCATGGATGGCAGATCATTAGTCTTTGTAGACAACCAAATGACATAATAAAAGCTCTCTCACTACAGTTCATGTGAGAGGGTTAACTTATCAGGAAAAAGTGAGATTATATTAATTTGTGCCATCTAATTCCTTATTAGAAAGAACCTCCGCAAAGTCATACGGTGAACGATCACTTAAATGTTTGCCTAACATTTGGTCGGCTCTTGCTGCAGCTTTTTCACTAAGTGGGAATAAAGCTTGTTCATATTGTGCGAATGCTGTTTCAATATCATTAGGATGTTCAATAATTGCTTGTGCTAATTCGGATCCGTCAAACATCGCTAAATTAGCACCTTCACCAACTGGTGTCATGACATGTGCTGCATCACCTAAAATCGTAACTCCAGGTACACGATCCCATTGATGACCTACAGGTAAGGCATGTATTTTACGTAGAATTGGACCTTTTTCACTTTCAGTGATCAGTGCTAATAAGTCATTGTGCCATTGGTCAAATTGATGAGCTAATTGTTTAAGTGCAACGTTAGAATTATTAAAATCAATTTGATCTAATTCTGCCTCTGTTTGTCTTAAAGCAATATAAGTGTGAATGACATTTCCTGGTTCGCGATGTGCTTGGATCCCTTTACCAGGTGCAAGAGCATACATAGCACCTTGACCCACTACATTGGCTGCGGAAGGATGTTGGTTGTCTACATCATATAAATACGTTTCAATTAATGATGTACCCACGTATTGAGGCGTGGCATTAGAGACTAAAGGACGTACCTTAGAGAAAGTACCATCTGCGCCGACAAGGATTTGGGTTGTCACCGTTGTTCCATCAGCAAAGGAAAGTCGGTGTTGACCGTGCTCTAAACTTTGAATGTCTGTTAACTTTTTATCCCATTGGATGGTATTCGGTTTAAGTGATTGGAGTAGTATTTGTCGTAAGTCACCGCGAAGTACTTCAGGTCGACCGTGAGTACCATCATCTGGGATATCTACAATAGTATTGCCGTCTTTATCAAGTACTTTAGCAGCTGCACCGCCATCATGGATGATTGATTGGAATTGGTCGAAGAGTCCAGCTCTTTGTAATGCGATTTGACCGTCACGTTCATGGATGTCTAACTGCCCACCTTGCGTTCGTGATTCAGCTGAAGGTTCTTTTTCATAAATAGTCACTGGGATAGAATTTAATTGCAGTACGCGGGCAAGTGTAAGTCCACCAAGCCCCGCACCGATAATTGTAATGTGATTGTTTTCAGTTTGGGACATCATATTCATTCCTTTTCTTTTTTAATTAATGAATCTAAAATAGCTATATTTATTTTCCATCTAGTGTTTCAGTTAAGATTTCCGCTAATTGATATGGTGTGTTCTCTCCTAATAAGATATCTAAGAATTGGTCTGCATGTGCTGCAGCCTTTTCACTTCGTGGAAACATGTCTTTTTCATAACTTGCAATGGCTTGATTGATATCGTTTGGGTGGTTTGCAATTGCTTGTCCTAACATGGCGCCATCGTACATCGCTAAATTAGCACCTTCTCCTGCAGGTGGCATTAAATGAGCTGCATCACCAATCAATGTGACGCCTTTCATTGGCTTCCAGCGATGCCCTATTGGCAATGCATAGACTTTACGTAACACAGGCTGACGTTCTGTTTGATTGATGAGTGCTGTTAATGATTCAGGCCATCCATCAAACTCTGATTCGATATGCTTAATTACATGTTGAGTATCGTTAAAGTTGATTTGATTAAACCAAAGATATAGAGAAGATTTAAAAAGCAGAAGAATGAATGTATCATTATTTTTATTGGGTATAATGGCTATATTTGAAATTTTAAATGTCTTTTTTAATAATAAATTAAAAATATTTATATTAGGGGGGGTATTTACAGTAATTACACTATACTATACTTTCAATAGTCGACATAGATTACATATTTATACTAAATTATTATTAGCGTTTTTCATTATATATTATATGTGTAGTTAATATTATGAAAGCGCTTATGTTATTTTCCATGGATTTTCATCTATAGTTAAAGGAGAAGACTATGTTAAATATAAGCGATAAACATTATGTTCAAAGGACTATGAAATGGTTTGTATTTTCGATGATTATTTTGATTATAAGCTTTATTTTATCTAGTATATTTAGTCCATCTCTTGATACTTTTAAAAGTATCGGAGACCAAATACCATCAAAGCTACTGGTTTAAATAAAGTGTGGGAATATATCATAAATAATGGTTTTAGAGTGCCTTTACAAATGTTAATACTCTCTTTAATTCCTATTCCATTTCTATATTGCGTAAATTTAATTTCTACAAGTACAATTATAGGAATTATGTTCGGATTCGTAATCAATTTTGACTTTCATAAAGGTTTGATAATAATTGTATCATCAATTCCACATGCCATTGTTGAAATACTTGCGATGTGCTTTGTTGTCAGTAGTTTATTTAAATTAAATCAAGCAATTGTTAGAAAAATCAGCAATTTGTTTAGAAAAGAGAAAAAACAAAATGTTTCATTTAAACAAGCGTTAATTCAATTAATTAAAACATATATCTTAATTGCGCTACCTTTATATATTATTGCAGCATTTTTAGAAACTTACTTCACTGAATGGATATATAGTATATTGATATAATCTAAATGATGATGTTTATTTGAAATTTTTACGAATAGAGGAGATACACTTGTTACTCTTTCCTATGAGCCTTTTATTGATTGTGATAGGTATTTTATATAGTAAAACCTATCCAAAAGAAAGAAATCGATGGTATGGTTTTAGATCTAAAAAGTCAATGAAAAATGATGAAATATGGCTTAAAGCACAATTTTTATTTATTCATTACAACAAAAGTATATTTAAATATAGTGCCATGTTTTCAGTCGTTTTCGTAATGTGTGATATAGCATTGATTATATTGAAATTAGAAAACCAATTAATAGGGTCTATATTAATACAGACAGGAATTATTTTAATATTATTAGGTGTACTCCATTGGAGTGTGAATAGAAAACTATAAATGGAAAAATATTATGAAGTTAGATGATGAGATTTTAAGTATACATAAATGTAATATTAATATAAGTATGATAAAGGACAAGCACTGTGGTATCAGTGTTAGTCCTTTTTCTATGAATAATCATTATATGTGAAATAGACGAAAAAATGAGGACATGGGACTTTAAAATAGTAACTATGAGATTTAAAGGTAGAATACTTAAAAATTATTTTAAATGACGGACGTATGGTGTCCATTAAGATGTATATAATACATCTTAATGTCTAGTTAAAATGCATAAATATATAGAGAAGGTTAAAAATTTAATATTTAGTTTAAGCGACTTAACTCATCATATTTGTATAAGTTGCACTTTAAATAGTAAAAAAGTGGGGTTTTAATGAAAAATTTGAGTATCCAAAGTGTAGATAGTTTCAAAAGTAAATACAAAAGCGTACCCGATAATAAAGTCTTGCGAAATATGAATAGTGACGAATTAGAATCATACTTTTTAATGTTATATAATATAAGAAATACTATTAATCAGGGACAAGCACAATATAATAAATTATTGAAAAACAATAATGATAAGAAAAATAGAAAATTAGAGACTATTACTAGTGATTACAATGAAAGGCAAGAAACATTAAAATATTATACGCCTGAGACTGATAAAATTGATGCTAAATATAAGCAGCGTAGAGATTCGATTGTAAAACCTATCAATATAATTTGTAAGGTGTTATCAGTAATCATTGCAATAATAGTATTTCTTAATCTCTTTTTTATTTCCAAAATCCTAGCTGCTATTTTATGTTTTGTTACTTATAAAATGGTAGATTTGATATTAGGTTTTGTTGGTGGATTTATTGAAAGAAGAATATACAAAGCTAAATATAGAGAATGGACTGTAGCAAGAGCGCTAGATCAAGATTACTTTAATAGAGAGATTGCTAGGTGTGAGGCACAGTTTGAAAGTGACAAGCAATATATTTTATCTGAACATAAAAGGTTTGATAGTAAAATAAGGAATGATTATCAATCGATTTATACCCATTTTGAGAATGAAGCGCAAAAATTAGAAACATATCTTCCATCTGAGTTTAGAAGTCTAGATATTTTATCTACATTATTTGCAATTTTAAATGCTGGATTTGGTGACAGTTGGAAAGAAATCATCAATGTATATAGAGATCAAAAAAATATGAATGAATTGAAATCTCATATAAATGATATTCAAAATACATTAAATAGTATGAGTAACAATCAAAAAGCAACTATTCAAGCAATCAATCATCAAGGTCAGCAACAACAAAGGTTATTAAATGAACTTAATGTAGGGATTCATCAGTCAAACAATAACATCGAGAAGTTGACTAATGATATCAACAGAGGTTATGAAAAAGTACAAAGAAATCAAAAAGCTATACATGATGAATTAGCTGATATGAATCCTCATAATCCTAGAAGTAAGTATTAAGTTAATATAGACAAAAAGAGTACAAATTTGTACTCTTTTTGCATATTATTAGAGCTATTTTTCTTTTGAAAAACGTTTGAAAGTAAGTAATGAACCAACAGCTAATAATGCCGTAGCAATTGATGCTACTAGACCATTGTCTGTTGCTTCACCAGTAGCTGGTAGTTCTTGTGCTTGTGTGGCATTATTTTGAACTGCTTGTTGTTGGTTATTGTTTTGAGTAGTTACTGTGTTATCAGGTGCTTGTTGTTGACCATGTAATTTATTAGCTTCTGCTTCAAAATTTACACTGTCATCATCTTTGAATAATTCGGCTGATTCTTTCTCAGAACGAATGTCAAATTTTAATCCATTTTCTTGTGCATATTTTTTATTATTATCAAGATATTCTTGGTATGTTTTATCATAGCTATTTACAGAACCAGGACCGCCGCCTTCACCGCCACCTTTACCTGAAAGACGTCCTTGTAATAAGCGATCATGTTGAATTTGCCATTCAGTTTGGTTGGCTACTGTAAATTGGTTTTGTGAATCTGCATGAGCTTCATTTGAATGAGCAGCTCCTACTCCTGTAAATAATAATGCACCTGCTAATGTTGTTGCCCCTAAAATTTTAGTAGTTTTCATAAAAAATCCCCCATCTATAAATATTTTGAAAATTACAACTAAATTCTAACACAAACCACTAAATAAAAAAATGATAATTTTAAATATTTTGTAAATGTCTAAGCTATATAAAAATATTGAGTTTAATTTGATTCTGTATTTATTTGATTTTTTGGTTTTGATCATTATATTAAAACAAAATAAAAAGTTTGTCGCCTTATCTATAGGAAACAAACCTTAAATTAAAATTTAAAGACAAAAGCTAAATTCAGATTTTCTATAATGTATTTTATTCGTCATTAAATCATCAGATAAGACACCATTATGACCAGTGCGTTGTGCTACATCACCAGGTAGTTGTCTATCTCCAACTAGCTGATTATATTTCTTAAAGTCAGATTCGGTCATATTCTCTTTACTTCTTAAATAAGCTTCATAATTTTCTATATCTTGCAGTTGCTTATCTTGAGTTGTATTTGTATTTGTTTGTGCTTGTTGAGGATTTTGTTGTACTAGCTGATTGTTTTGTACTTGTTGGTTTTGATTTTATAAAGAAATCGCATCTAAGATATTTAAATATATCATTTATATAAAAACGAAATAATTGTATAATTTTAATGAAGACATTTCGGATTTAAATGTATCATTACATAGATATTCAAATTATCTGTAGCTGTTTAAAATGGGGGACTTATATGCAAATAAAGAATGCTATTTATCAAGGGACTATAAGTGGTAAGCAAGTGGTTGTTGATCATGAACGTTTGAAATATAACAAATTTTTAATATTACCGGTGATAGTTGGTATCATTTTTATTTACCTAGCAATGGTAGTGATGGTGATAATTATTAATCTAGCATTTCTAGTGGATCTAGTTTTTATAAATATTTTAGGTTGTATTGTAGGATTTTTTATACCTGCCATACTTTTTAAGTATCTACATAATCAGATTTTTATGAGGGAGATTACCTTAATTCAATTAGGTTGGGATCAATATGAATTACATGTAGGTAATCAGAAATATATTGGCTATTATAAAGATGTAAAAAAAGCTATCTATGTAAGCTACCCAGGTCAAGCAACCATATTTATGCCAGATGCAGTAACGAAAATTAAAACATATGATGGGACTTATAGAATTGCTTCAGTGAAAATGGAACAACAACAAACTGTACAAAAAATTAAATTTCATTTTGAACAAATGATTGATAAACATCAATCTTAAAATATAATTTTATATCCTTCACATTAAAATGAATGAAGCAACTTGGTAAAAAGCGAAAAGAGATGTGTATCATAAGTTTTAACTTCATAATAGATTACAGGGAGGTTTGATCCTATCCTTATTAAAAATAAAGTATATATGTCGATCATCATCGTATTAATTATTATAAATGTAATATTAATATCGACTGATCAGGACATAGCAAGTAACATTGGAAATAGGTTGATTTATATAATCTTTTTTATTAATTACTTATTAATAATTATAGGAGTTCCCGTTAAAACTAAAAAGTGATAGTTATTAAACTTACGTTTGACGTAAAACAATGATTTAATCGAAGTCACAATCGGTCGCATTTTTATAGCTAATTATATTGTACAAATATTTCGTCTCACAACGCTCTCTTCAACGTACTCGCAATCATCTCTATATTGAAGGGGGCTTTTTTATATTCAACTACGGAAAAGGTGATACACATGTTCAAGTTTTACCTATCCATATCTTTCTTCTGATAACTCCTCAATGACTCATTCTCACTCTATTTCTTCATCCATATACATACACTTATATAACTTTGCAAATTCCATTCAATTATTTATATATTATCCAAAGGCATTCAGTTCAAATAAATAAATTTTAAGCGTATACTTGAATTGTAAGCAATATGAATTATGGGGGCATAAGAGATGAATTTTAAAAACGTAGTAGTCGCAGGTGGCGGTGTACTAGGAAGCCAAATCGCTTTCCAAAGTGCATTCCACGGATTTAACGTAACGTTATATGATATTAATGATGAGGCTTTAGAAAAAGTCAAAGAGCGTTTGAATATCTTAAAAGGACGTTATTTAGATGATTTAGATACGACTGAAGAGAAAGTAGAACAAGCGTATCAATCAATCCAATTTAGTACTAGTATTCCTGATGCAGCAAAAGATGCTGACATTGTTATTGAAGCCATTCCAGAAGTTGTTTCAATTAAAACAGATTTCTATAAACAATTAGGTGAAAGTGCACCTGAAAAAACAATTTTCGCAACAAATTCTTCAACATTTGCGCCAAGTCAATTTAAAGATGTTACAGGTAGACCAGAAAAATTCTTAGCATTACACTTTGCTAATGAAATTTGGCTACGTAATACAGGTGAAGTGATGCGTACGGAAGATACTTCAGATGAAATCTTTAATGAAGTCTTAGACTTTGCGAAAGCAATCGGTATGGTACCACTTCCAATCCACAAAGAACAACCAGGTTATATCTTAAATTCATTACTTGTACCTTTAGTAACACAAGCAGGTTACTTACTAGGTAACGAAGTTGCAGATTATAAAATGATCGATAAAACATGGATGAAAGCGACAAACGATGAACATGGACCATTTGGTATGAATGATATCGTTGGTATCGCGACACATTTAAATATCAGAAAATCTAAAAATGGATGAAAATTCACCAGAATGGGCTAAAAACTACCTTAGATTCTTAGAAGGTATGGTAGAAGAAGGTCGTCTTGGTAAATCTGTAGGTAAAGGTTTCTACAATTATCCAAACCCTGAATTCAAGAGCAAAGACTTCTTCGATAATCCAAAAGAAATCAAAGATTTAACACACGGATTTAAAAATATTACTGTCGCAGGTGGCGGTGTCTTAGGTAGTCAAATCGCATTCCAAACTGCATCTGGTAATTTTAACGTGTCACTTTATGATATTAGTGATGATGCGATTGAAGCTGCTAAAGGCCGTATAAAACAAATTAAACAAGATTACAAATCAGATATGAATGTGGATGACGCTACTGTAGACAAATTCGAATCAAATATCAGTTACTACACTGATTTAGCTGAAGCAACCAAAGATGCAGATTTAGTTATTGAAGTTGTACCAGAAAACACTGATATTAAAAAAGATTTCTATAAACAATTAAGCGAAGTCTTAAATGAAGATGCGTATATCGTTACAAACTCTTCTACATTAAGACCAAGTGACTTTGAAGATTTAACTGGTCGTCCAGAAAAATTCGCGGCATTACACTTCTCAAATGGTGTATGGCTTAAAAACACTGATGAAGTCATGGTTGCAAGCAAAACAACAGAAGACACATTTAATAAAATCTTAGCATTTGCACGTGATATTCACTTAGTAGTAATTCCAATTCACAAAGAACAACCAGGATATATCTTAAATACGTTATTAATTCCATTACTACATGCTGGACTTAAATTATTAGTTAAAGACATTGCAAATGTTGAAACAATTGATAAAACATGGATGATCGGATTCCATGCGGTTCATGGTCCATTAGCTATTGTAGATATCATTGGATTAAATACGATGTATCACATTTTAAATGCTATTTACCAAGAATCTAACGATGAAATCGATGGTAAAGTCGTTGATTTATTACAAAGTAAAATCGATAAAGGTGAATTAGGCCGTGGTGTAGGTAAAGGTTTCTATGACTACTCAAACGGTGCACCATATTTAGAACCAGATTTCTTAAAATAAGCATTCTGCAATAGTAGATGTAAAGATTCATTAGTGACAGTTCCCTTTAATAATTAAAATCATTCAATAGATGACATATAAATCATTTCCCCAAACCCCTTTACTATCCGCCGTAGTAAAGGGGTTTTTGCTATTGATTAAGCGTATCAAAAAAGCTCGACAGCGATCGCTACATTGATCTTTGTCGAGCTTTAGTCGGTTAATCACCATGTCACGTTAATAAAAGGAGGTCTTCATATGCTGATTAACCATGGGATGGGGTGAATATGAGTTTATGGGATAAAATGATTACGCTAAAATTTGTTTACTGATAATCCAGTTTTTATGGTGCTTAAGCAAAATATTTTGCTCTTTCAATTCTTGAATAATATGGCCAGTTGTTTCACGTGAAATACTTGCAAGATCACTAATCATTTGAATCGTTAAAAATGATTTGATTTCATAAAATGCATCGTTATCATAACCAATCATGTGACATAAATAAATTAATATTTTAATCACGCGTTCTTTTGCACTTTTAGAACTGAGTGCCATATGATATTCAATTTGTTGTTTCTGATTGTTACATAACAATTGGTAAATTCTAATAAACACTTTGTCATTGTTTCTACATAGATATTCAATAAAATCAATGGGAACGGCAATCATGATACAGTCTGTAATGGCTGTACACATTTCATTCGTTGTCTTCTCTTGGAAGAGATTATGCATGGGGAATAATTTATCATCCTTGTTTAAGATGCGGTATACATCACCATTCATACTAAATTGTTCTCTTAATATATAACCATCGATCAAATAGTAAATATGTGTTAATTCGTCAGAAAA
This sequence comes from Staphylococcus sp. 510, assembly GCF_057219715.1. NCBI lineage: Bacteria > Bacillati > Bacillota > Bacilli > Caryophanales > Staphylococcaceae > Staphylococcus > Staphylococcus sp. 510. The sequence goes on from NZ_JBXVVK010000002.1 coordinate 35,967, forward strand.
ATAGTAAATGACTTGTCCTTTGTTATATTGTCTAACGATACATTCATTTTTGTAAGGTTGTAAAGCAACAGAAGGGATGTGAATCAATTGGGCAAGTCGTTCAAGACACTGATCACTATGATTTGTGATTATTGAATTATCGATTGCAATGCCTCGTGATTGGTTGTTTGTCATAAAGTCACCACCTTAGTGATTAATGCTCGATTTGTGTGCCAACATGTCCTTTGAATGCTTCATATGCATTATCTAAATTAGTGATAATCGCGCGTCGGTCTTCACCACTTTCAACAAAATCAATGGCAGCTTCGATTTTAGGAAGCATAGAACCCTCGGCAAATTTACCATCTTTGGCATATTGTTTTAACGTTGCAACGTCAACGTTTGTTAATGCCTCTTGATTAGGCTCGTTATAGTTGATATATACATGCTCTACGTTCGTTAATATCATTAAAGTATTAGCGTCGATGAGTTGTGCTAAGCGTTCACTGGCAAAGTCTTTATCTATTACAGCTTCGACACCTTCATATGTGTCGTTGCGCTTAATAACTGGTATGCCGCCGCCACCACATGCAATGATGATATTTTGATTCTCTACTAATGTACTAATGAGTTGATGCTCTAAAATAGACACTGGCAAAGGTGAAGGTACCACTTTACGGTAACCACGTCCAGCATCTTCCTTATAAGTTGATTCTAGATTGGCTTGCTGTAATTGCTCAGCTTCTTCTTTAGTGTAAAATGGTCCAATCGGTTTAGTAGGGTTAGACATGCGGGGGTCATGTTCGTCGACCTCAACACGAGTAATTACTGTACCTGCACGTCTTGGACTCTTAATTTCAGCAAGTACTCTGTTGACTTCCGTCTCTATCCAAAATCCTATCATACCTTGGGTCATGGAACCACAAACATCAAGCGGCATGGCAGGGGTTTGTGGACTATCTGCTTTAGCTTGTTGGATTAACATCGTACCAATTTGTGGACCGTTACCATGAGAGATAACAATGTCTGCATCAGTATCAAATAAAGGTTTGAGTGCTTGCATTGTCGAACGTATTGCTTTTCTTTGTGCGTCGGCTGAGCCATCATCAGTTTGTATGGCATTACCGCCTAACGCGATGACGATTTTGTTATCCATATCGTTCACTCCTTAATTAGAATACATTTACGGCACCAGTGATTAATCTGAAAATGCCGATGATTGCTAGAATTGTGATTAATACAAAGAAGATATAGTCAACCTTGCTTAAAGGTTTCCGGTTATTTTTTTGGACGGTTTGGTAAACGAATAAGCCTGGAATATAGAGCAACATAGTTAATAGTAAGTAATCTATACCCGCTGCATAAACGAGCCAAATCGCGTAAACAGAAGAGATAATACCAATAACCCATTGTTTCGTTGTAGCACGTTCTCTCGTTAAGTAAGTGTATTTAACTTGATAGAAAGCACTAAACATATATGGGATAAGGATCGCACTGGATGCGAGTGAAAAGGCGAATTGATAAGCACTCTCTGTGAATAACATACTGATTAAAAAGATTTGTACTAATATATTCGTAATTAATAATGAATTGACAGGTGCTTTATTTTTATTTTCTTTTGCAAACCATTTAGGGAATAGGCCATCTTTCGCAACGACGAAGGGTAATTCACCTGCGAGTAGTGTCCATCCTAACCAAGCACCTAATACTGAAATAATTAAACCAATGTTGACTAGTACTGAACCCCAATGTCCTACAATATGTTCTAAGACTGCAGCCATAGATGGGTTAGATAGTTCTGAAATATGATTCTGTTGAATGACACCTTGTGCGAGAACAGTCATTAAGAAATAGATGGATGACTAATACAGAGATAAGACCGATCACAGTTGCAGTACCGACGTCTTTTTTACTTTTAGCACGGCTTGAAAAGACAACCGCACCTTCAATACCTGTAAATACCCAGACCGTTACAAGCATTGTACTTTTCACTTGGCCTAATGTATCACCCCAACTGAATATGCCAGTATCGCCACTTGTCATACCGTATAATCCAGCTTTAAAGGTCTCAAAGTTAAACGCAGCAATCATACATACGATGACAAGTAAGATAGGGATGAGTTTAGCAACAGTAACGATACTATTAATAAATGCAGCTGTTTCTACACCTTTTAAGATGAGGTAGTGTACGCCCCATAAAAGGATAGAAGCAACGATAATACTTGGTAAGGTATTTCCCCCTTTGAATATTGGGAAGAAGTTACCGACTGCTGACATTAATAATGTGGCATAGGCCACGTTGCCTAAGAAGGCTGCAAACCAACAACCCCAAGCACTTGAAAATCCAATAAAATCACCGAACCCGGCTTGTGCATAACTATAGATACCACCATCTAAGTCTTGTCTTTCATTCGTTAAATTCTGAAAGACAAAGGCTAGGGAAATCATACCAATTGCTGTGATAATCCAACCAATAATGATGGCTAAACCACCAGCTTGATTACCCATATCAGAAATAATGTTAAATGCACCGCCACCAATCATTGAACCAATGACGAGGCCAATCAAGGAGGTTTTACTTAATTTATTTCCATCTGATTCACTCATATGTCATGTCTCCTTTGAATAAATAAGCAGGTTCAGTTGTGATTCATATATAGGAGTTCAGTGATATGAGGGTATCGTAACCAAACCTGCGTCTTCTTTTTAATTGCAAACTATCCTAGCGTAGCTGCCATCACAGCTTTAATCGTATGCATACGGTTTTCTGCTTGATCGAATACTTTAGAATGTTTGCTTCTAAATATCTCGTCAGTGACTTCCATTTCAGATAAACCATAGTCATCTTTGATTTGTTGACCATATGTTGTATTCGTATCATGGAAGGCTGGTAAACAATGTAAGAAAATCGTGCTATCTTTACCAGTTTTATCGAACATAGCTCTATTAACTTGATAGTCTTTTAATAATTTAATACGTGATTCAAATTCACTTTCTTCACCCATAGATACCCACACGTCAGTGTAGATAACATCGGCATCTTTAACACCTTCGTCAATATTATCTGTAATTGTGATTGAACCACCGTCTTGTTTGGCACGTCTTTCTGCAATATCAACATAGTCTTGAGATGGGAAGAGTGCTTTAGGAGAACAAATTGTTACGTCTACACCAAGCATTGGTCCAGCCACAAGTAGTGAGTTAGCCACATTGTTACGTCCGTCACCCACATAAGTAAGTTTGATGCCATCTAAATGACCAAAGTTTTCTTTAACTGTCATGTAGTCAGCTAACATTTGTGTTGGATGCCATGCGTCCGTTAAACCATTCCATACAGGTACACCTGAATATTTAGCTAAGTCTTCCACCATCTCTTGTGAGAAACCGCGGAATTCGATACCATCAAACATTCTTCCTAATACTTTAGCTGTGTCTTCAACAGATTCTTTTTTACTTAATTGGATATCATTTTTTCCTAAGAATTCAGGATGTGCACCTAAATCAATAGAGGCAACAGTAAAGGCTGCACGTGTACGTGTAGAATTCTTTTCAAATAATAGGGCGATATTTTTATGATCTAAATAACGATGTGGAATCCCTTTTTGTTTATAATCTTTTAAAGTAATAGCGAAATCGATTAAATCGCTAAATTCTTTTTTCGTAAAGTCATCTTCTTTTAATAAATGTCTACCTTTTCAGTTAAGTGGTTGTTGAATTTCTGACATGATTCATTCCTCATTTCTTTAAAATGTATTAGTAAAGTACATGTGTGTACTGAATTAAATATCTTCTCTATATAATGGTTGGCTCATACATCTTGGGCCCCCACGACCACGGACTAATTCACTACCTGTAATTTCAATAACTTTAATGCCTTTATCACGTAATAATTGGTTAGATACATAGTTTCGGTCGTAAGTTACGACAACCCCTGGACGGATAGTCAATGTGTTAGAACCGTCATTCCATTGTTCACGGGAACCATCGATAACGTCACCATTACCTGTTGGGATAAATTCAATATTGTCGATATTAAGCGCATCTTCTAATGTTTCTTTTAATTTGTTTGAGTGCGTAATTTTAATGTCTTGACCTTGTTCATCTTTTTCAATGGTGAAGATGTTCATGTTATCTTCTTCTTTGAAAATCGCAGCATGCATTGTAAATTTGTCGTAGTCAATCATGGTAAATACTGTATCTAAATGCATAAATGTACGGCTGTTTGGAATTTCGATGGCAAGTACTTTAGTAAATGTAGATTGATCATCGAATAAAATTTGTCTTGCTAAGCGTTCGATAGCTTGTGCAGAGGTACGTTCAGAAATACCAACTGCAAGTACATCTTTAGATAGAATTAATTCATCGCCACCCTCAATATTGAATGGTGAATTTCGATCTAACCAAACTGGGACATCGTCGTTTTTGAATCTTGGATGATATTTCAAAATATATGTCATGAAGATAGATTCACGACGACGGGCACGCCAATACATACGGTTGATAGTCATTCCTCTACCTACAGATGCTTGTGGGTCTCTAGTGAAGTAAAGGTTTGGCATTGGATCGAGATAGAATGGATAGCGGTCATCAATATATTCTACGAGGTGATTCGTTTCTAATTGAATTTCTTCTTTACGTACACCAGCCATAATTTTTTCTACAAGTTCTTGGTCATTTAATGTCGCGAACAGTTCTTTAATTTCTTTTTCATGACCGAGGACAGTCTTTTGTGATTCTTTTAAAATGTCGTCGATAAATTGTTCGCGAACTGAGGCATCTGCAATGGCTTCTGCAGCTAGGTGTTCTAAATAAACAACTTCGACACCTTCATCTCTAAGTACTTGCGCGAAATGGTCATGCTCTTCTTGAGCAACTTTCAAATAAGGAATATCGTCAAATAGCAATCCACTTAGATGATCAGGTACTAAATTTTCTAATTCTTTACCTGGTCGTTTAAGTAATACCGTTTTTAATTTGCCGATTTCACTGTTTACGTGGATAGGTCCTTTTTCCATTGTTATTTCCTCCTTTGATTTAATACATCTAGAGTATAAAGCGCTTTCAACATAGAGATTGAGAATCTTTTCACAATGATAATGTCGAATATCTCATATAAAATATTTATTCAATGCAATTTGATGATAGATTATGCCATATAAACGCATAAAACCTATAACTACATGTATATTAAGTTAATACGATAATAAATAATTAATATAATATGATTTTTTATTCGATTGAATGTATGGATAGTCATGCATGATTAATTAACTATAAATGTTAAATCTATCTATATTTTAAGAAGATTTTTATACATCAATATAAAACTTTTTATAAAAATTGTTATAAATGAGAAATACTTCACATATTGTATGAAGGAAATTTGATATGGTATTTGTGATGAAGTTTGTCTGTATTTTGTGAAATATGCAGATAAAGGAGTAAATAAATATGAGAAAAAGTAAACGATTGGATTTAATATCGACAATTGTGAAAGATAATGACATACGTTCAAAAGCCGAAATTGTCGACTATCTTGATAAACATTTTGGTATCAAATATAGTGTGGCAACGATTAGTAGAGATTTAAATGAACTTAAAATATATAAAATGCCTACCGCCAATAATGATCGATGTTACCGAAAGTTTAATGATAATGCTCAAAACGAAGCGAAAACGAAACTCATAGCTTTTTACAATGATGAGATCGAAAAGGTCACAATTAAAGATCACTACCTTATTGTCAAAACATCGCCAGGATTTGCGCAAAGTGTGAACTTTTATATCGACCAGCTTAATTTAAATGAGGTATTAGGAACAGTTGGTGGTAATGATACGATATTGATATTAGTTAGTTCAGCCGATGTTACTGAATTTGTACATTATCAATTATTTGGACAGACGTATCAAGAAGAACTAAAGTCATGATTCATGTGACGTGATGTATATTAAAAGTCGATGACAAGTATCAAAATGAATTTTGCCATTGAAGCGTGCTTGATGTTATAATGCGTAAGGTTTCAATTCGACAAATAAAACGCGATTCAATTGATATATGTCATATAGTGAGTGGCACGTAGGATAGTCAATAAATAACAATTCTAATGAGATGATAAGATAGCCACCTTCATGGGCGAGTGATGAAACCAAGTTGAATGACACAATGGTTTCTTACTCGCTCTATTTTATTGCTAAAAAAGTGGTGATGGCATATGTATGCAAAGTGCAAGTATATGCATATTTTAAATACGATAGGGACGTAATGAGCGCTTTATCAATATTGAATTTAAATAGTATGAAAAGGAGCGGATGTCATGGTAGATAGTTGGAAAGTTCAGTGGTTTAATCAACCAATGAAAAATATACTAGCAGGTATTGTAGTGGCACTTGCTTTAATTCCAGAAGCGATTGCCTTTTCAATCATAGCGGGGGTGGACCCGATGATTGGTTTATATGCGGCGTTTATCATAGCGACAGTGACAGCGATTGTTGGTGGACGACCGGCAATGATTTCAGGTGCTACAGGTGCTGTTGCACTTGTTGTGACACCACTCGTGAAGGAACATGGCGTGGAATATTTATTTGCAGCGACGATTTTAATGGGATTGATTCAACTTGTCTTAGGTATTTTAAAAGTAGGAAGACTGATGAAGTTCATTCCACAATCCGTAATGATTGGTTTCGTTAATGCATTAGGTATTATGATCTTTCTATCTCAAATTGAGCATATTTTTAATATATCCATTGCGACTTACATTTATGTCATTATTACTTTATTAATCGTATATATTGTACCTAGATTCTTTAAAGCAATTCCTGCACCATTAATTGCGATTATTTTATTAACAGCATTATATATGTTTACAGGTGCCAATGTGCATACTGTTGGTGATTTAGGTACGATTAAACAGGCATTGCCTCATTTCATTATTCCACAAGTACCTTACACACTGGAGACATTACAAATCATCTTACCATTTTCAGTTTCAATGGCGATTGTAGGGTTAGTAGAAAGCTTACTCACTGCTAAAATTGTAGATGAATTTACAAATACTTATAGTAGTAAAAATAAGAATCTCGTGGACAAGGTATCGCAAATATCATTACAGGATTCTTCGGTGGTATGGGTGGTTGTGCGATGATCGGACAATCTGTCATTAATGTGAAATCAGGTGCGACAAGTCGATTATCGACATTAACTGCAGGTGTAGTACTCATATTTATGATTATTGTATTAGGGGATTTAGTAGTGCAAATTCCAATGCCTATTTTAGCGGGAATTATGGTCATGGTATCTATTGGAACAGTAGACTGGCATTCCTTTAAATATGTTAAAAATGCTCCCAAAACAGATGCCTTTGTGATGATTCTAACAGTTATTATTGTATTGATGACACATAATCTATCCATTGGTGTTATCGTAGGTGTCGTATTTAGTGCACTCTTCTTCGCGACTAAGATTTCTAACGTGAATGTGACTTCAGAGATGTTTGATGAGACGTTACATGTATACTTTGAAGGTCAAATTTTCTTTGTATCTATTGATTCCATGATGAACCAAATTGACTTTAATGTGGACCATTCAGTCATTGAATTAGACTTCAACCATGCACATTTATGGGATGATTCAGCAGTGAATGCGATTGATACCATCGTACAGAAATTCGAAGCCAATCATAATACCGTCTATGTGAAAAAGTTAAATTCTGATAGTAGAAAGATTATTTCCGAGCTAAGTCAGATTAATCATAACCAGTTGATTTAATCGACACTAGCTGTAAAATATAGAGGAACTCATGACGGTAATTGTGTAAAATATCAGCGCACTAACTATGATGAGGGGTGAATAGGATGAAATTCATCATCAGACAAGAGCAAAAAGAAGATTACCTGCAAACTGAAGAAGTAGTGAAAAAGGCTTTTGAGAATGAATCATATAGTGATCAAAGTGAGCACACATTGGTTGCGAAATTACGAAAATCAGAGGCATTTGTTCCAGATTTATCATTAGTCGCTGTAAATGAAGATAAAATCATAGGACATATATTATTATCTAAAATTTTGATTGATACTGAGGATAAGAAAGTAGAATCTTTAGCATTAGCACCTATTTCTGTTTTACCCGAATATCAAAATAAAGGTGTAGGTCAAAAATTAATACAACAAGCTTTAACCATTGCAGAGATCCTTGATTTTGAATCAGTCATCGTTATGGGACACGAAGCATATTATCCGAAATTTGGTTTCAAAAAAGCATCTCATTGGGGCATACAAGCGCCTTTTGAAGTACCAGATGAGTTATTGATGGCAATTGAATTAAAAGATAGTGCTTTAAATCATGCTTCAGGTATCATCCAATATCCAAACGTATTTTTTGAATGATGAGGTTGAGATTGATAATGGTATGTAAAAAACATAATGTAGATTGGTATATAAAAGAATAAATATATGATCATAGAAACTATAATTTGACTCCTGTTAACTTCATGTAACGGGAGTCTTTTTTTTATCTAACTGATTTTTTGGCTAATACTGTGATTGCAATAGAAATTATAATTATATTAAAAAATTATAAGAGATTATTTGAAAATTCCAGGTTTTTAGTTACAATATAGGCGAACAATATTTTAAAGGAGTGTTTAAATGTTCGTTTCTCAAAGCCGCATTGGAAGAATAGAAAATCGTTGCGAGTGGTTGAATCGAGAAATTAAACAATCTAAAGAAGTTATAGAATCGAAAGGATTTCCATGTGTATTTGGCGTACAAGGACATAAAAAGGAAGTTCACTTTTATTCTGCATTAAATTAACCATATAGTCCTGAAGAATTATCTAAAGATATAGATCTTTATTTAAATGAATTAAAAAAGATGCCTAAAAAAGATAGGGGCATTTCTGGATTGTTAGTATATTTTGAACCAATTGGCAATATGAGTATACATGCAAAGCAATTTATGGTTTGGCAACTTCTTTCATCAATGAAAAATAAGTATGGATATAAAAAGGATAATATTGATAATAATCCTTTAGACGATGGTTATGCGTATCGTTTTAAAAATGAATTGTGGTTTATTAATTTTAGTTCTAATAGTTATAGACACAGGAAATCAAGAAATTTAGGTGCTTTTATAACATTAGCAATGCAAACTCTTAGTAAATCAGATGAATATTTTAATTACAATATGGAAACTAAAGCTAAAGCACAAAAAAATGTTAGAAAATTAGCAGAGAAATATGATGGTTGTCCCGTACATTCTGGTTTAGGACCTGTTATTGGTTCAGGAAAATTTTCACCAGCTAAATTATCTTATTTTATAGGGGATACCAATTCGGAAAAATCTTATGAACCATGGAAATTTCAAGCATTTAGACCACAAAAAATAATATTAGATGAATCAATTATTAGTGAAAATGGAACTCAAGTTAAGCATTTTGAATGCCTTTATGGAAACGAAAAAATTAAACGATACTCAAACTGTAAAGAAGAACATGACATAAATGAAAACAATCTACTAGTTACTAATTCCTCAGATTTAGTAGAGTTATATAATAGTAATATTCAAATAGCAACCTTTAATAAGAATATAGCTTCAGAGTACAATGTTTTTGATATAGATTATATGAATGATTTATTGGCATTAAGATTCATCAAAGATAACGCTATTTATAACTAATATAAATTTGAAAGGAGTAAATGTTTTGTATAAAAATATAATATTTGACTTCGGTGGAACAATTGCTGATTCAAAAAAAAGTAGTTCGATAGCAACCAAAAAAGCATTTTCAGAATTTGGTTTACATAAACCTAGTGACACGCAAATTGAATATTATATGGGGATACCTATAGAAAAATCCTTTGATTTAATGAGTGAAAAAAGTTTATCTGAAAATGAATTGAATCAATTAATGGAGTTATTTAGAAGATATTATAAAGAAACAGAAACATTATATTTGAATATTTTTGACGGAATGACAGAACAACTCGCAGAGCTCCATGAAAAATATAAGTTGTTTGTAGTATCTAGTAAAAAAACAGATGTATTAAAACGAAATCTAAAAAAATTGAAAGTTGAACATTTCTTTTTAGAAGTTATAGGTTCGGATAAGGTTGAAAACTATAAACCTTCCCCCGATGGAATATTATATATATTAAATAAATATAACTTGCATCGTAATCAAACGATATATATAGGTGATGCAGTTTTCGATATAAAAATGGCTAATAATGCTAATATAGATTCTTGTGCTGTAACTTGGGGAAGCCATGGTGTTGAAGAATTAAAACGTGAAAATCCTACATTCATTATTACAAATGTTCACCAACTAGATTTTGAGGAATAGTATATGGCCATCAGTAAAAGAATAACAATTATTGGATTTTTAACAATGTTTATCGTAGGCGTATCAGATTTGATAGTCGTTGGTATGTTAGGTGAAATGAGTAAGGAATTTCATGTAAGTAAAGCTTTGATAGGTCAATTGGTCACTTTATATGCTATTGCTTTTTCGATATTAAGTCCTATCTTAACGAAACTCACAAAAAATATAAATGATAAAAACATCTTAGTGTATGGTTTGATTATTTTTATTCTGTTAACTTTAATGACTACGATAATTAGAAATTACATTTTGTTGTGTTTAGTTAGAATTGTATTAGCAGGTGTCGCTTCATTAATAACAGTAAAGTTAATGGCAACAGGTGTCAACATTGTTCCAGAAGAATATAAAGCTTCTGTAATTGCTAATATATATGTTGGATTTAGTGCTGCAAACATATTAGGTATACCATTAGGTACGCTAATAGCTTCTCAGTATAATTGGAAACTTCCATTTTATTTAATCGCAATTATCACTTTTTTATGTTTATTAGGTGTATTGTATTTTATACCTCATAAAACCGAAGATCAAAGTGTTAATAATACTGAATATAAAGTAATTATAAAGGTATCATATTGATACTTGTTTTTTTACTATTAATGATGGTTTCTAATAGTATATTGTTTACATATATCGAGCCTTTAGTAAAAAGCAACGGTCATAGTATCTTTATTGTAAGTTTATGTTTATTCCTTTCAGGTATTGCAGGTGTACTAGGATCAAAATTAGGTAATAGTTTGTCGGAGAAAAAAGGATACAATATAGCTGGAAATATAATTATTGGGGTATACACAATCGCTATTATATTCATTTGGTTCGCCGGTGGAAATGTTTTAATTCTTACTTTATGTGTATTTATATGGAATTTATTTCATTGGGGAACAAATCCAACAGTTCAATATGCATTACTTAAATTTTTACGAGGAGACCCGAGTCAAATATTAAGTTATGATATCTCAGTATTAAATTTAGGAATAGGATTAGGTTCATTTATAGGGGGAATATTATATTATATAGATTATCATTTTAATTTATCTTTAATGATTTCAATCATATTAGCAGTTTGTTCATCATTAATTTTAAAAATGGTGGTTCGCTCAGAGTATATGAAATAAATATTAAAGATCATAAATGGAGCTTCACTGTTTTAATCTCATTCATCAAAATAAATTAAATAAGTATTCATATAAAAAAGCAATTTCTATTCGAAGTGGATAGAAATTGCTTTTTGTTTTGAATGTATAAAACTAAATATTAATGTAATGCTTGATTCTTTTGCTTTTTTGAAATTACAATATTAGCGAGTAACCATGCTATTTGCACTATAAACGGAATTAAAAAAGCAAATCCTAACACACCTAGATTAACTAACTTTAGTTCGGTTGTTTGTGTTACGCCAGCTGCATCTACATTTCTATTCCAAACCATAAACGCGTAAAAAATGAAAGTTATAATTTCTAGAATACTCATTATCCACCAAGAAATCCATGAAATTTTCATTTTATTCACCTCAACTTAGTTACTTTTAGATTAACATAATTAAGTTAATTTTCTGAAATGATATTTCATAAGCCCCCCCTTACTATTTTATTAGTAGGGGGATTTTAGGATATTTGAATTTTAAGTCAATACAATAGATTTTACTTTTATCATTAAGTGAATGTCTCTTAATAAGCGGTTATTCATACAGTGCTTGTTGCATTACACTCACGAATGTATCAGTTGTAAGTTGGTTAGCGTGTCTAGCTTGGTAAGTACGATGTAAGTCGAACTGTTGATGGTTAGTAGTGATATCGTGTAACACTTGGTTAAACTGGTTCAATTGTTCTAATGTAAATGTGTTTTCTGGTGCAGTAAATGGACGCTGATGTGCAACCTCATCCCACGCTAAGATAACGTGTTGATGATGAAATGCACGTGCTACTGCATTTTCAATTTCGTTGCCTTGATTAATGTCGAGGTAAATATCACAGCGTTGGTATAGTTCCGCACATATATCTTTAGTTGCTGCTGGATATAAATGTACGTGTTGATGTTGATCGTACGCCATGAGTTTGGACGACATTTCAGTTAATGCAGCGATATGGAATTGCATATTAGGGTGCGCCACTATAATATGTTCAAGTTGCAGTATTTCATCTGAGTTTGTCAGAATGAGTGCATGGTTTGAATATTGATTTGATTTATCAAAGTCATACAGATAACCGGCTTGATAAACATGCGATGTTTGATCAGAATTAAGTTGTGCCACCACAGTATGATATTCTCTGTAATCAGGTATCATCACAGAGAATTGACGTTGTAATGTGCCATCTAGTAATGAACACATATTTCCTGGGACATGACCATTACAACTTTCTTGCCAGAATAATAAGCCTTTACCTTCTGTATTCATATGATGTAAGACTAAGAATGGTGTTGATAAAGAATTAATAATGATCTCAGATAAATCCACTTGAATTTGTTGAAGATAGAAGGTTATAAACGCCACTTTAGAAGGGAAGAAATAGGATTGTCCTTGCCAGTCTAATACATAATCCCCTGTGACATAGTTTTCATATATCACTTCTTTACCTTCTCGGGTTACATATTTCTTTAATATAGCTTTTCCAGCTAAGTCATAAATCGTTTCAGCAAATTTAAAGCCATGTTTTGAATAATGATCTTCAGAACGTAAACGACTTTTATCGTCGAACCAACGCACATGACTAACTATGCGCGTTTTATAATGCGGGCGGTAACGTATTTCGCCTCTAATATGTCCCATATCTTTAATTTGAGCTGATTGTCCATCGCCACTAATTTCCCAAAATGGTGGGACATCAACAGCATTAAAGAATTTAGGTTGATCGTCATCATGTAATAGATTAGCCGCAAAGAATTGATAAGGGGACGTCACTTCATCTGGTAAGAAACCATCATCTTCAATACAAATGGTGAAGTTATGATAATCTGCTTGTTCAAGTGTTTGATGTAATAACTGAGTCGGTTGATTATAATATTCAAATAAATTAATCATAGAGCACCTCGTCGACTAAATTCTGCCATTTGTTAATCATTTCTGTTGTCTTAAATGGTGTAGCAATATCATATGAAACTTGTTGAGGAGATGTAGGTCCATTGTTAAAGTATCGAACTATTTGATCAGCCATGCGATCTGTAATCTCCTCGATAGATTCTTCCTTAGTCGGTTTATCTAATAAGTAACCGTTTTGACCATCTGAGATGAAAGTGGGGTTCCCATAGTTCACATTGAAACCAATCATACCTAAGCCAGAACCTACTGCTTCCATAAGTGTTAAGCCAAAGCCTTCACTTTGTGATGCTGATACAAATAATTCATATTGTATGTAAATTTCATCAAGATTGACGTGACCTTGTAAGTGAATGTAGTCGTCGGCATGATGGTCACTAATGATTTGTTGAATTTTATCTTTTTCTGGTCCGTGTCCGTAAATATCAAATGATAGCTGTGGTACGGCTTGTTTGGCTTTAATAACTGCAAGTGCGATCCAATCGACGTGTTTCTCAGACGCTAAGCGTGAAGCGGTTAGGATAGAATAAGGTTGTCTTTCTACACTTGGCATTGTTAATTGGTCGAGACTGCCCACGGGTATCGTTCTAATACGTGGTTGAAATTTTGTATATTGCGCAAATTGTTGTGACAGAATTTGATTTTGTAAATCGGTAGCCACAATATAGAAATCAATATATGGTGCGTGATTAAACTGATATTCATAATAATTGTTCCATAAAATGTGCGTACCATCTGTGATATTGTCACTATAATGTTCTGCATGTACCACTACACCGACATGACTTTGGCCTTTATTTTGGAGCACTGCTTGGCCGATATCAGTGGCACGATCTAATATGACAATGTCGTTATGTGTTAAATGTAATTGCTGAATAAAGTAAGCAACAAAGGCTTCTTTACTATCAAAACGTGCGTCGTTAAATACATAGGAATGCGCATCGCCATCTATGATTTCTTGATAGGCGATAGAGCCATTTTCATTGTAGAACTGACGCATATACAATTTGGCATAGTTGTCATAAGGTGCGTAATATTCAGAGAAGACACGAACATAGCTATAGAAATCTTTGCGAATTAACATACCATTAACGACAAATTCAGCACGGTCAACATAGGGTTGGTCGGCATTTTTCATATAACAGGTTACAAATGTTTGAGGTTGATGGTCTAAATAAAGACGTTGTACCTTGCCTTGTTGATCGACTTCAGTTCGTGTCACTGTATTTCCGACATCGTGTTTGAGCTGATCGATGGTATATGTAGTTGGTGCTATTGGGATATCTGTAAAGTATTGATATAACCAAATGACTTCGTTGTCTTGAAACCCCAAGTTAGCCGTTAAGGTTTGTATATTTTCTGACGCAATAAAGTCTAAAAATATGAACTTTGCATCTTCTTTTAAATGTCGTAGCATTTGTGCGCGATAACTTTGTGCATATTCTACGCCGCTACTTGCCCAACCAATGCCAAAGTTGATGTTATAAATTGTCATAAATAGCCCTCCTTTTAAGGGAAATGAATGGTTAAATCACCATTTTGTTGTTCATCAATGATACTTAAACATAAGTTTCGAATCATACGATGTTTAATGTCATGTTCCATATCATTAAATGAATCTAACGCCACTTTATGGTATTCAAATATAGAATTCCGTTGACCTTTTTGACGCTGATTGACGTTCGCTTTGAGTTGTTGTAAATAGTCTACTTGCTCAATCCATGATGTGTCGATGGCTTTGAGTACTGATTTTCTTAAAAATTGTTGATATAACTCGTTGTCACTAATTTTCTGTTTATTAGTGGCTAGTTGGTCTTTAAATTGTGTTATTAAAAACTCAATATTTTCATCGTGATTTTGATGATTAAATTCAAAATTAGCATCCACAAAACTAAAGCTCAAGTTTTTATAGATATAACGAACAATATGATCTCTTGTCATACTACCGTCAGTCTTAAAGTGATGATTAAAGACATCTCGAGCAATACTTTCAAAGTCTAAGTCATCTAAGTTTTCACTATTAAGTATACGGTTACGTTCACTATAGATTAATTGACGTTGAGTACTAATACTCTTCTCGAATTCATTTGCCGTTTCACGTGCTTTCATGCCTTCTTCTTCAGAAACACGTTGTGCCTTTTTAACAATGCGTTTGATTTTATTGTTAAAGGTAGGACTATCTGACAGGTATGTTGTATCTTGGTTCATCAATGATGGATTGTCTTTTAACTTGGAATCACTCCAACGTTGGACTAAGTAGTCATCTAATGAAATAAAAATTTGAGACTGACCTGGGTCGCCTTGACGACCAGCACGTCCTCTTAACTGTCTATCGATACGACTATTTTCCATGTGTTCATTAATCAGTACTGTTAGACCACCGAGGTCGTGAACTTCTTTAGACAGTTTAATATCTGTACCTCTACCAGCCATACTTGTAGCTACAGTAACGGCATTCAATTGACCTGCCTCTGCGATCATTTGGGCTTCACGAGCAACATTTTGTGCAATTAGCAAGTTGTTCGGGATATGTCTATTAAATAATTCACTTGAAAAGTATTCCGCTGCTTCAGCTGTACGAGTAATTAATAATACAGGACGTTGCTTTTGATGATAGTCAATCACTGTATCTAAAATTGCGACATTTTTATCGTCATCATTCACAAATACTTTATCCGGTAAATCTCGTCTTATTACAGGATTAGACGTTGGAATCTGAATAACGATTTTTGAATAAAGGTCGAAAAATTCTTTCTCCGCAAGTTTACCTGTCGCCGTCATTCCAGAAAAGCGTTCAAATTGCATAAAGAGATTTTGGAAGGTAATGGTAGCCATGACACTCATATCATCTGAAATATCTAAATGCTCTTTAGCTTCTAAGGCTTGGTTAAGTCCGGCTTGCATTTTCGTACCTGGTAACATACGTCCTGTGATACGGTCGATCAACATGATTTCGCCGTCCATAATAATGTAATCTAAATTAAGATCAAATAAATAAGTGGCACGTAATGCAAGATTAATATTCCTTACTAAATCAAAGTAGGGGGCATCATAGATATTAGGCACATCAAAATATGTATTGGCCTTTTCGATACCTTGTTCAGTTAACCAAATTTCACGCTTTGTCTTTTTCATTTTGAAATCTTGATCCTCTTTAAGTGTTGCTACAAAGGTTTTTACAATTTCAAACAAATTAGATTGTACTCTTGGTGCACCAGAAATGACGAGTGGTGTTTGTGCTGCATCTAAGATAATAGAATCCACTTCATCAATGAGGGCATAGTGTAATTCAGGTAAGAACTTGCTTTCTTTTGTATCAGCTAAGTTATCGATAAGATAGTCAAAACCTAAATTACCATTGGTTGTGTAAATAATATCGTGATGATATAGCGTCTGCTTTTCTTGATTGGAGATAGGTCCTTGAGGATTCTCTACAAATCCCAGTGATGTTGTAAGACCTAACCATTCATATAAAGGTTTCATTTCTTCGTAGTCACGTTTCGCTAAATAATCATTTGTAGTGATTAAAAAGACAGACTTACCTGATAGCGCATTTAAGTATAAGGGTAATGTGGCAGTTAATGTTTTACCTTCACCTGTCTGCATCTCTGAAATATTTCCTTGATGCATCACTATTGCACCTAGTACCTGTACGTCTTTGTGATACATACCTAATACACGACGTGACGCTTCTCGGACAACAGCATAGGCTTCAGGTAAAATATCATTCAACGTTGCGTTACCATCTTGCAACTGCTGTTTGAAGTCTATAGTTTTGTCTTGTAATTGTTCATCTGAATATTGACGCATATCTTCACTATAACGATTGATTTTATTTAATATTTTATAAAGTTTTTTTAACCTCATATGATTAATTGCGGTATTCACATTGAGATTCATAGTTATCCTCCTTTCTGATTGATTAATGGATTTTAATCTTGATCACGTTTTGGACGTGTTGTTTTCATGATTTGATTGACTAGGTTAACATTCTCCTGTGGTGTACGTGATCGACCGTCCTCTGATGAATGTGTCTCTGTTATATCATCAGAGCTCGTTGAAATGTCATTGGTTGATGATTCGATAGATTCGGCGATTTCTTTATCTTTATCCTTAACAAAATATCGTTCAGTTAAGGTGATTTTCTTAAATATAAGATGATGACATGCAGCGTTCATCAAGCAAATATCATAACTATAAGCCTCATTTGGATAAATAAAATAGCTATCAGTTTCTTTAATCATACAGTGGTCGAATGCTTTACCATTTTTTAAATAAAAGGTCACAATGACATAAACACTTTGTGCTGGCGTGGCAGTAATATCTAGATGAATATCATAACGATAACCTCTCTTTAACATAGGGAGTTTAGGCGGATGGCCATCTTTATCAAATGTAGTGGCTGGTTCCCATAAGTTAATTTGCAAGCCTGATGGCATGAGTGGATTCTCATAATATGTGTAGTCATCGTGAAATTGTATTGTTGCGCCATGTTTATAAGTATGACGTGTCACTTTGCGCCATCTTACGTCTAATGTTTGATTACTTTGCATGATTGTCTCTCCCAAAATGATCTTTTAATAAAATATGATAAAAGTTCATAAACCAATTCACAACGGTTGATGTATCATCATTATGTCGACCTGGTACGGCTTTGTTCATCAGATGGACATGATGTCGACTTAATACTGGTAGCAAATCTTCGAATGCAGACTGATCGTAATCGTCGTTTTTCATATAAGTAATAGCAATGGATGTATCGCTAATATGATTATTTGAAAAGACATTCCAGAATTTGTCGTCTAAGTCTTTAATATGCTTCAAATCGTTATTAGTTTGTGACGACTCGGCCATTGTATGTTCGGGTGAAAGGGCGATATCTAATGATGTTTCGAAATCATTAGGTCGTAATAATTTCATATTTTTAGCTATAGTACCGACATTGACTAAAGGCTTACCAACGTTAATGCCTTTAGGATTTAATTGGGCACCGTAGTATAAAGCACCAAATGATCCCATCGATAAACCTGATAGTATCAAGTCATCTTCTTTAAAACCGAGTTGGTTTAGTGTATCGGTGATGACTTGTTTAATGCCATTTTCATACGTATCAGAGCCTAAGTAAAATGCGCCACCTTGAATTCTTGGATCACTAATCAGTAAGAAAGGCGCACCTAATTGATTCATTAGAAAATAAGCTTCAAATCCTTCAGCTTCACGATAACCACTGAAGTAAACATTAAGTGGTGGTTTGAAATCTCCAGGATTAAAGTAATAAAAGAATTCTTCACGATTTTCATCTACAAAACGATGACTACCGAGTAATAAATGACCGAATTCAATATGTGACAAACGTTTATGTACGGCGCCGATATGAACGGTACCACTACCTTTAACACTTACCGACGTTGAAATGTATGCCGTATAGGGTCTACGTTATAAATAAAGTGGCTCGGCAAGTTCTTCCTCACTTAGAACAATCTTTTCAAGGACGCCTTCTTCTGGATTTAAAGATACTAATCGAAACGTATATTCTAAGGTGACATCACCTTCAGTTCGGAATTCCGGCCAAACTTCAATCACTTTATCTTTATCGTATACGAGGTTTTGCTGCCAATTGAGCACCGGAATCAATTCATCACCGAAATGACCTTTCAATTGAATTTCTCTATTACCATAATGAATCACTTCGATATGTGCTGGCGATTGGATATGTGTTCGAGCTGGACTCACCTTATCTCCGTATTGCCCAGGAAATGAAATAGATATCAATTTATCATGAAGATCATCCGTCGTATCATAATGAATAGGACGAATGAGATATCTCTGCACTAAATCAAGTTCATCATAGCAACTTGGCCAATATTGTGCATCGACAAGTGTATTATAAGGATGACTCACAACATGCAAGAGTTGTGTTAATGCATCTGTCAGGTTCGCTTGTATAAATACTAAATCAAACTGTCCAGATTCCTCGACAATCTCTTTAATACTATCGATATACCCACTATCAAATTCAAATAATTGTGTATCAAAATAGTCCCAAGCGACTTCTGGTTTATGCGTGAATAGATATTCTAAATCTGTTCCACCAATTTGTAATACTTTAAATTTACGTGGCATGGTTATCACCTTCTAAAAAGTGGTCAAGTTGTTCAATAATGTGACCTGAACTTAAATCTTCAATCATATTGGTATTAAATGTAAACGCACCATTCCAATGTTTTAAGGTACTTAAGAAATAATCTAACGCAGTCGTAATATCCGCATAACTATTAATCAAATAGCCATTTTCTAAATGAGTAACATAACTACTTTGATGCATATTTATTTGTGGAATTCTGACACTGATACTTGCAATTTGTAAGAATAAATCTGGCTCATCATTAAGGTCAATGACGATTCTTAGTCGAGACAATGCCTTTAATACGTCATATTCAAATGGCACCGATTGAATTTGTACTAATTCCTCAAAGTCTTCCGTTGATTTTGCTTGGATTAATTCTGATTTGGCTAAATCATCCTCATCTTCTTCGTTGAACGTTTCATTAACATTTTGTATTAATTGAGACAACCATTGTTGTAATTGAGTAGCGCTATTTTTCGTTAAAATAACTAGGCGATACGATGGATGACGTTTAATATAAGTGATTAAATCATTGATTAATATTTGCAAATAATCATCATTAAGACCATCAATCCAAACACCTATGTAAGTTTCATCTAACTGGCTACTAAGATTTTCTAAGATTTGTGTATCGAATGGTGTAAATCTCAATATTTCAGGTTTAGTATCTAGTGTTTCAATGAGCTGATGTAAGATATGCTCATTTTCATGTGTATCAACAAGCCATTTGTTGCTATGTGCCATACTCTTAATTAATGGTTGGTCAATCGTACGATTACGTTTACTAAAAATAGAGTAATATACTTGCACGTCATCTCTAAGCGTATTAAAAATGCTGTTATGAGCAATATGTGATGAAACAATCAGTTTATCATTCGCTTGCATATGTTGATTACAAAATGTGTTTAAACGTTCTGTAATTAAATCAACCATTGATGGATAGGTCTTGGAATGAAATTGGTGCGCATGATCTGCCATAACTTGAACAACATTAGTCTCTAGGTTTTCACGTAAAACAACATCACCCGAAGCGGTTAAATAATCTTGATATTGTTCGTGACCAAGCTCGTCGTAATAACGGATAGCACTCAAATAACCACGTTCGTCAAAGATATAACGACGCTGATGGATATCATGCTCAAAATCATCCACTACAATTAAATAGCCATCTTGATTAAAATAAATTTTGGATACGTAATGTGCTTTCATAGCCTGTATTAAATAAGGTGAATAGAAAAATTCAGTGTTATCAGGCCATTCTAAGTCTTCAAATTGAAAGGATCTAGGTGGAATGTCTTCGAATCCCTGAATTTCGTCAAATAATGACCAAATATTTGCTTCATATAAGTCATACTTATGCAGAAATAAGCGTAAATTGGGATTAAAACTTAAATGAAGTAGTTTAAAATCTTCGTCATTTTTTTCATGCATCGACATGAGACTAATGGAATCATCAAACTCGATCATTGCGTTTTTTATATAAAATGGTTGATTCAAATTACGCCACCATTGATCATTGTTGTACCATGCTGGAACGAAATATTTCATACCTTACTCCTTACCAATATTTGTTTAAAAATGATTTATATTTATCAAAGTATAAATATGTTCTAATTGTTTCTGTAATATTTATCGTAATGTAAATCAAAATAATAAACTGCGTAAAAATTGAAATTTGATCGTAAATACCAGATATAAATATAGAACTAATGAGCGGCAGGCTAATGATAAAACCTATTATTAAGGCGCCGATTGCACTAATTTTTTTAGCTCTACGGTCTAAATAATGTCTTGTATCATCGCCAGGATAAATGCCATCGAAATAATTCCCACTCTTTTGAAAGTCTTTAGCAATACGTTTTGTATTCAACATAACTCGAGATAAATAATAGTTTAAGATGATCAACATGATGATGAATATCAATACCCCAATCGGATTATCTAATTCTAAAAATGGTGGTCGATATTGAGTATCTCCAGTGATCCATCTTCCAACTACATGTATTAAGACACCTAATAAGAAGAACAGTGAAAAGTTAAACATGATTGAAATGCTACCAGCAGGGTTTAATTTCCAAGATACATAAGTGTCTTTTTTAGATGTACTGATATTCATAATATCTCTATAAATCATGCGATATTCAATCATTTCTATAAATAATAAAAGAATCAACACGACTAATATCATAATTCCACCGATGATCATCGTTTGGGTATCCAACAATTGAAGATGCTTATTTTGAAACATTGATTTGATAATACTAACTAATACGATAGGTGTTGGACCTGCGATACCATAAACAGTATTTTGATCAGCTAACCACACGAGTAACATTGTTCCGGCTACTAAGATAAGTAACATTAAAGGGAAATTAGCGTGATGAATCATGCCCTTATTAATGTACTCACTTAAGATAAAATACCCTTGAATTAATGCTAATAAAATAGTGAAAAAACGTTCTTTATAGCTACGTTCTAGACGTGTTTGTTTTTGACCTTTCTCCATATTTCGATAGGTCAGTAATGTCATAATAATCATCGTTGTAAGCCAAGGACTTAATCCCAATGAGAATAGGTTGAGTGTTGTAATATCTCCACCGACATTTGAAATAGCTAAATCAAGAAATTGATTCGTATGTTGCGCTGATGATTTCATATCAGCAATTTTAATATTACTACCCAATATGTATATGAAAATGATCATTAGAGTGAAAAGAATACGTTTATATAAAATTTTATATTCGATATTTTTAATGTTTTTAATATTCATCAATTTCCCACACTAATCCTTTTCTTTAAATGATTATAAAGAGGCAAAAGCACCCATTATTTTTTGAGTAATCAATTGAGTACTTTAGAAATAACAATGCTTCTGCCTCTATTTTATTCTAATTAATTATTGTTATCTTCTTTGCGATCTTTTTTGTCTTTTCTAGATTTTCTAAATATAGCTAGACCGAAAATTAATGATAATAATCCTGATAGTAAACCTTTAGATTGATTGTCATCTTCACCAGTGTCAGGTAATGCTTCTGAATGAGGTTTGTTGTTGTCATGATGTTGTGCCTCAGAAGTTGGATGCATTGGTGAAACATTAGTTGATTCACTAGATGATGCACTCATGCTATGTGACATAGACTGAGATGTGCTGTCGCTTGTAGAAGCGCTTATGCTCTGACTATGAGATGTACTTTCACTTGGTGTTTCGGACGTAGACATTGATGCGCTATGACTGTTTGAATCACTGCCACTTACTGATTGACTAAATGAGTGACTATGACTTGGCGTATCCGATGTACTTACACTAGCGCTATCTGACGTGCTATTACTATTTGAGTCACTGTTACTTGTTGAATCACTAATAGAAATACTATTCGTATGGCTATGTGATTGACTATCAGAAGTAGACATGCTTGCACTATCAGATGTCGACGTGCTCGTTGAGTCACTTGTAGAAATACTGCTACTTTCTGAAGTAGAAGTACTAGTGCTAACAGAATCACTTAGTGAAGTACTACCGCTTGTAGATGAGCTATCAGAAAGTGACGTACTCGTTGAGTTACTTGTTGAAGTACTACTACTTTCTGAAGTAGAAGTACTAGTGCTAACAGAACCACTTAGTGATGTACTACCACTCATAGATGAGCTATCGGAAAGTGACGTACTCGTTGAGTTACTTGTCGAAGCGCTGTCGCTTAACGAAGTTGAAGCACTTGTACTTTCAGATCCGCTCAATGAAGTACTACCGCTTGTAGATGAACTGTCACTTATTGAAGTCGACGTGCTAGTTGAATCACTAGTTGAAGTACTGCTACTTTCTGAAGTCGACGTACTAGTACTTTGAGAATCACTTAATGACGTACTACCACTTGTAGATGAACTGTCAGAAAGCGAAGTACTATCACTTAATGACGATGATGCACTTGTACTTTGAGAATCACTCAATGAAGTACTACCACTTGTAGATGAACTGTCAGAAAGTGAAGTACTTGTTGAATCACTTGTCGAAGTACTACCACTTGTAGACGAGCTATCAGAAAGCGAAGTGCTAGTTGAGTCGCTCGTTGAAGTACTGTCACTTAATGAAGTTGAAGAACTAGTACTTTGAGAATCGCTTAATGAAGTACTGCCGCTT
This sequence comes from Staphylococcus sp. 510, assembly GCF_057219715.1. NCBI lineage: Bacteria > Bacillati > Bacillota > Bacilli > Caryophanales > Staphylococcaceae > Staphylococcus > Staphylococcus sp. 510. Next base: position 59,617 of record NZ_JBXVVK010000002.1, read on the forward strand.
GTAGACGTACTATCACTTAACGAAGTCGAAGTGCTTGCGCTTTGAGAACCACTTAATGACGCACTTGTACTGCTAGAAGTCGAAGCACTATCACTTGCAGATGTACTAGAAGAAGTAGAATCACTCGCACTCGTCGAAGCACTTGCGCTATCACTTAATTTACTACTAGTACTTGTCGACGTGCTTGCACTTTGAGAACCACTTAATGACGCGCTTGTACTCTTAGAAGTCGAAGCGCTCGTCGAAGTCGAAGCACTTAAACTGTTGCTTTTCGAATCGCTCAATGACGTACTTGTACTGTTCGAAGCCGAAATACTATTACTGTTTGATGTACTGTTAGAGGTACTTGTACTAGTTATAGTAGACGTGCTTTCGGAGTTGGATAGTGAATCACTAGTTGCATTACGTTCTATATTCCATGTAAATGTTTTAGTTGTTGTATTGTTACTTGCATCTTTTGAAGTAACTGTCACAGTATAACTACCTAATTGTGATGGTGTACCACTTACTGTTTTAGTAGATGGATCATATGTTAATCCTGGAGGTAACCCAGTTACTGTGTCAGTCGTTGAACCACTATTATCACTTGTATTGATAGTGACATTGTTAATAGGTGTGAACACTTGATTAGACTGATTACCGATATCAATCACAGGATTAGTAGTATCTACGACATTGATAGTGAAAGTAGATGATGATGAATTACCTGCTTGGTCTACTGAAGTAACCGTCACCGTATTATTGCCTAATTGAGTTGGCGTACCTGTGATTGTATTTGATGTTGAATCATAAGATAATCCAGCAGGTAGTCCAGTGACAGTATTAGTTACTGTTCCGGTACCGTTATCTGTACTATTCACTGTGATTGGTGAAATAGGACTATTAATTTCTTTAGTTTGATTCGTCATATTAATTGTTGGCGCTTTAACATCTTTATAGAAGATGGTGATAGCTTGACCAGCATTAGTTAACTTAACTGTTTTATTTGTAGCATTGTATGTCGGTGCATATGTACTATCTACATTGACTAACTGATAACCCTTAGATGTTAAGTTACTTTGTTGATCATCAATGTTTACAGTATTATCAACATCTCCAGCCAATGTTTTAGGTGGAATGATTTCTTTACCAGTATTAGCATCAACATAGTGCACTTGTGCTGTAGCAGATTCTGTATAGGTGAATGAGTCAATTTGAACTTGTTGTAAATTTCTTACACCACCTGTAGAAGCAGTCATAGATAAAGAAAAATTGGTATTGTTACTTGCTTTAATCCAATCTGAAATGTTTCTTGTCCATGTTTGACCAGCATACGTGACTGTCATCACTTTTGTATCACCATTATAATCAATGACGAAATCTTGGAAGGTACCGTTAGGTTGTGTTGTTAATTTCGCTGCGTTTGCTGTCTTAGTGCTATCCGTATATGTCGATGCGACACCGCTTGAGTTGGTTGTTACAAATGCACCGAATGCGCCTCCGCCTGATACATTCGCAGGGTCTTTATTGGCACTAGCTGATGCGTTTGGTTGAGAGGTATTATGATAACTATCTAGTTTAAATCCGAACGCATTATTTAAGCCCCCGATACCTAAAGCTGCACCTTCTTTACCGATTTGGCCTAAAGTACCAGGTGAGAAAGCAAATCCAATTCCATCTCCGCCAGTAACGCCATCAGGACTAAAACCTTCATAACGCGTTCCTAAGTTAACTTTACCAGTGAAGTGGAAACTCTTATTGGAGTTGATTTTAGTACCAAGTGAAATGGCACCTTTTTGACTACTTGCATCAGGTGTCAGTGTAGCGATACCAGTGTTTTTATCAAAAGTTGCAGAACCAACTGTTGTGAAATGGTCGGTAAAGTTATTTTTATCAACAACAACTTGTGATGTTGTTGGTGCAATAGGTGTTGGTGTTGCAGCTGATGCTAAACGATTGACCGCTAATCGACTAAAAGCACGTACTTTAGTAGTATTAGTTGGTTTAGTAGACTCACTTGCAACGGGTGCTGTGACTACACTTTCAGAAGCAGTATGTGTCATTCTTTCATTCACATAGGACGTTTGATTTGTAATCGATTCACTTTTAACAATGTTATTTTGATTAGATGATGATTCACTAGTTGTAGCATTGTTTGGTGTTTGACTATCTTTACTTTGTGTTGATGATTGAGACTGACCTTCATTCGTATCTACTTTAGATTTACTAGACGTACTTTGTTGTTGGTCTTGTGAAGTAGATGCAGATTTCTGTGATTGTGTATCAGTTGATTTGTCGTTAGTAGAAGATGTTGTACTTTTAGCATCTTTACTATCGCCTTCACTTTCACTAGATGTCGTACTATTATGTTCTGATTGATCTTGCTTGGATGATTGTTCTGAGTGGCTGTCGTTATGTGATTGATCGGATTCACTTTGTTGTTCAGTTTGATCTTTCACACTCTCACTTGATTGTGTGTTTGATTGATCACTTTGACTATCTGTAGATTGAGTACTATCAGCATTGTTATTTTTTTTCTGAACTTTGTGTTTTTTCTGAGGAAACCGATTCGCTATTTGAAGGATTTTCGTTGGTGCTTGCATGTTTAAGTTCTGTTGAATTTTGATTTGCAACAGCTTCACTTTGCGTGGAAAGTTCTGAAATTATAGGCAATTCAGAAGCCGCCATAGCTTGATGATTATGTAACATATTCACTGTAAAAGCACCGCACCACCAGCTATGGTTGTAGCTTTTATAGCATTTCTTTTTACGAAATTACCTTTGTCTTGTGTTTCATCAGGACCTTCACTTGTGTGATTAGAAAAGATAGGTAATCCCATGATTTGCATGAGTTTAATTTCTTTGATACCTGATTTAATCCAGTGTTTGCCTGATTTATATAATTTAACCCGTGATTTTTCTTCTTCTAAACTGTGTTTTAAATTTCTTTGTCTTTTTGACATTGAACCATACTCCTTTTAAATGTTGCTTTGTAAGAATGGGTTAGTCTCAATGTAATAATACACTAATAAATAACTTCAATATTACAATACAAATATACCACATATAAAGAATAATAAATAATAATATTATTTGGAAAATAAATTTGTTACTTTTTGGTAACGAATAGAGCTAAATTAAATAATATTGTGTTAGCAATGTTTCTGTCGACAATTATAATTAAGCTAAATGTTTTTGAGAAAACTTATTTTTATAAATTTGCAAGTAAATAGGAAAATGTTTGATAAGGGCACACTCCGGTTTGTATGAGGTCAATCTGACATCGGTCTTAATGATTGTAATATAAAGATAAATGAACTTAATAAGTCTTCAAAGCCTAATTGATATGCTGTCATGCGATCAATTAGGCTTTTTTAATTAATTTAATTGTGGCTATAAATTTATATTGTATTATTTACTTTTTTATAGTAATCTTTAAAACGAAATAATTACGATTTGAAAGGTTAAGGATAATAATATGGGAAATACATACGATATTTGGTGGAAAAAGGGAGAAGAAACGGATGATGATATGGCAAGGGACCATCAAGAGTCTTGGCAAAGAATCATTCAGATGCTTGATCCAGTCCATATTAAGGGACAAACAATTTTAGACTTTGGTTGTAATCAGGGCGGCTTTTTACGCCAACTTTATCAAACATATGAATTTGATAAAGGAGTGGGTATTGATTTAGCTTACAACTCATTAGAAAAGGCGAACACATTAAAAGAACAACTCCCCCTCGAATACTTTTTAACGGATAAGCCTCAAACGACAGGATATAAGTTTGACACAGCTATAAGTACGTCAGTGTTATATCTCATTGAAGATGTCCCTCAACATGCAAGAGATTTAAAAGCTGTTTTAAAAGAAAAGGGTGTTTATTACGCCACATTTGCAGATCATACGAATAATCCAAGTAGATATTTTATGAAAGAAACCATCGATAAATATGGTGCGACGCCATCTCAAGATCATTCATTAAAACATATCGTTGATAGCTTTGTCGCAGAAGGTTTTGAAGTAGCAGTGATAAAAGAAAGCGTACCTGACGTTATCAATCTTACAAACTATAGTGATTTTTATTTATCTCCGAGTGACTATTTACGTACATTATTTGAAGAATCATTTTTAATTAAAGCTACATTGAAAGAAGGAACAAAATAATGAAAAAGGGAATATTATTATCGGTGGTAACTACAACGACGTTACTACTAGCGGGTTGTTCAAGTCATACTAAGGATGATCACAATATTAATGTGTCATTACCAACAGAGGCGAAAGCAGATAAATTAGATGCACAAGGTTATGATGCTGCGATGCCGGTTTATAGTGCAGTATACGATTCACTTGTTCAGTACGATAAGAAGAAAGGCATCAAAGCAGGTTTAGCAGATCGATGGAAAGTTGATAACTCAGGAAAAGAATATGAATTTCATTTGAAAGAAAATGTGAAATTCTCTGATGGGTCCAAACTAAATGCTAAAGCAGTTAAATTTTCAATTGACCGTGCTAAAAAGATGAATAAAGAAACAACTGTTGAAACATTAAAGCAATTAGATCAAGTGGTGGTAAAAGATTCACAAACAGTACAGATTAAATTGAAACAACCGTCTAATCAGGTGTTGAATGAACTAACACAAGTGAGACCGTTGCGTATTATGAGTCCGCATGCGGTTGAAGGTGGCAAGGTCGATGGCAAGTTTAAGAAGGCAATTGGTACTGGTGCATTCGTTGTAGACAAAGCAGGTAAGGAAAAAAACACAATGAAACCGAATAAGTATTACAATCACGAGCATCCAGTTAAATACGACTTATCTTTCCAAACGATAGAAGATGGTGATTCTAGAAATTCAGCTATACAGAGTGGTTTTGTAGATATTTCTGGTGGTTCATTAGGAATGTTATCAGACCAACAATTAAAACAAGATAAGAAAAATAAAGATTTAACAATAGAAGACCGACCAAGTACAGTTAGTCATTTTATGGCCTTTAATCCAGATCATAAGACATTAAAAGATACCAAAATAAGAGAAGCAATAAGTAAAGCCATCAATACAAATCAATTATCAGATCAACATATGCGCGGCATTTTCCAAAAGGATGTTCAATATGTAAATGATAAGAACCAACAACAGCATGACTATAATATTAAAGATACTGAAAAAATTCTTAAAGAAGAAGGCTATAAGAAAAATCATAACGGCATTTATGAAAAGGATGGTAAACCATTATCATTCAATCTTGTTATTCAAACTGCAGAATTTCCAAATTGGAAAGATAAAGCAGAACAAGTTCAAGATCAATTGAAAAAAGCAGGTATCGAATTAAAGATTAAAACATTAGATTCGCAATCGTATTATGACACGTTATGGACGAAAAAAGACTTTGATCTCATTTTCTATAGAACTTACTCAGATGCCTTAATGCCTTATAACTTTATGAATTCAGTATTTAAAAATATTGATGGTAAATCAGGGGTGCTTGCAAACGATAAAGTGTTATCAGAGAAGTTAGATGCTTACCCTAAAAAGATTAACCGTGATGAGCAACAACAGGCAATGGATGATATATTTAAACATTTTAATAGTAGTTATTATGGTGTGCCGATTGCTTATCCAAATGAAACATTTGTGACGAGTCATAAGATTGAATCATTTAAATTCTCAGGTCTTACTGATGCGCCTATCGACTATAAACATCTGAAAGTTAAGCAATAAAATGTTTAAACGTACTTTGAAATTATTGCTGTACTTATTTATGAGTTCATTCATTATATTTCTGTTAGTGGAAAAGACATCAGGAAATCCTGCCATCTTGTATTTACAAAGACATGGGTACACACATATTTCCCAGGAAAATATAGAAGCAGCACAACATCAACTAGGTCTAGGTCATCATATGATATTAAGGTATCTAGATTGGGTTGTACATGCTTTTACAGGGGATCTTGGTTATAGCTTTAGTACAAGTGAGCCAGTGACTTCTATGATTATTCAATCATTAACGCCTACATTGACATTAATGATAGTAGCAACGGCCATTTTATTACCGTTAGGATTCGCTATTGGTTATGTGGTTGGCGTCAATCCAGGTCATAAATGGGGGTTAATGCTTAGAAGTATCGCTCAAATCTTAACCTCAATGCCGGAATATTGGTTGGCGATATTATTCGTGTATTACTTTGGCATTCGCTTGCAGTTGTTACCTTTTGTAGGAAGCAGTACGTGGTTACACTTTGTGCTACCTGTTACAGTGCTAGTCATAGTAGAAGGTTGTCATATTATTCTAATGACAGCACATTTAATGGAAGGAACGCTTAAAAGTGATGCTTACCAATTAACCTTATTACGTGGTTTTAAACTAAAACATCGAATCTATGTGCAGATTAAAGATATTATCGCACCATTAATAACGATCATGATTAATAGTATGATTCATTTGTTTGGTAAGGTTGTTATCTTAGAAGTGATTTTTAGTATGTCAGGTATAGGCAAATTATTGATTACTGCAATCAATCAACGTGATTACCCAGTAATTCAAGGTATTATCATGATAGTAATTGTCGCAATTATGATTACGAATTACTTGGGAGATATACTAATGATTAAGAATGAACCTCGAATTCAGAACAAGCAATTAACTCAACCTAATATAGAAAGGGTGGGTAATCATGAATAAACATAAATCTGTATATATAATAGTAGGTTTTATATTCATGATGATTGTAGCTATAGTTGTTAGTTTGATACCACAACAGTTGAATGAAGCATTAGGATTACGTCCACCTAGTTTCAATCATTTATTAGGAACAGATCAGTTAGGTAGAGATTTTCTATTGCGTCTTATCCAGGGAAGTATCGTGACGATTGGATTAACGATAACAGTTATTGTGTTAAGTATCGGTATAGGTTTAATACTAGGATTAATTGCAGGTATAGAAGGACGTTGGTTTGATAAAAGTTGTATGTTTTTAGCGGATTTATTATTAGCTATCCCATCGTTTATTATTGCTTTAGTCGTTTTAAGTTTAGTGAGTGATTCAATGCTAGGATTACTATTTGCACTTACAATAGGATGGTTAGGACGCTACTTACGTTACTTTAGAAATTTAACTAGAGATTTACAAAAGCAACCTTTTATTACTTACGCAGTATTAAGTGGTAATTCTAAGATGAAAACAACATTGGTGCATACTATTCCTCATCTAATGAGTAATATACTAGCCCTAATTACTGCAGATATAGGTAAAATTATGTTAAGCATTTCAGGGTTAGCCTTTTTAGGACTAGGGATTAAGCCACCCACACCTGAATTAGGGACAATATTATTTGATGGTAAGAGTTACTTTAGTGCGGCGCCGTGGTTATTCTTCTTCCCGGGACTACTATTAGGAGGTTATGCTTTATTATTTCAAATGCTCAACAACAAAATAATGAAATAACTGACTTTGTGAGTGTCGATCGGTTAAGTGTTTTTAACAATGCGCGCACATTATTAAATTCAATTTCTGTAGATATTCAAAAGGGTGCGTTTCATTGTGTTATAGGTGAAAGTGGTAGTGGGAAGTCCTTGTTAATTCGTACAATATTAAATATGACTTCTTCAGAATTATCGTATCAAGGGCAAATTGATATCAATTTGGCCAATGTTGATGCAGTGTTTCAAGATACAACGAGTAACATGTTTCAAAATATTCCCCTTGATAAACACTTTGATATGTTATATCAAGCGCAATCATCGAAGTTGACCAAGTCAGAGCGACGTGTGCAGTTGATTGAAATGATGACAGCTTTTGGTTTAGAAGAACCACAACGCTTATTAAAATCTTATCCTTTCGAATTGAGTGGTGGTATGGCTCAAAGAGTTGCGCTAATGATGGCATTGATTAGCAAGCCTCAATGTTTAGTTTTAGACGAACCTCCAAGTGCACTTGATCAGAAAAATAGTCGAAAGGTAATGCGTTATCTTTCGAAGATAATGAAGGAAAAACAGATGACGATGATATTTATCACACATGATCTTAATTTAGTAGAAGATTATGCGACACATATTAGTATTATGAAAGAAGGTCATCTCATAGAAAATGGTACTGCTAAGGAGATACTTCAGCATCCCAAAGACGATTATACGAAGAAATTAATCGACATTGCGCATAGGAGAAAGCAATATGCTTACAATCAAACAACTGTCTAAAAGTATTCAACATCAACCAATTTTAAAAGATATAACATTAGATTTAACAGAAGGTCATTTACTGATATGTGGAAAAAGTGGTAGCGGGAAGTCTACTTTAGCGAAAATAATAGCTGGATTAGATTTAGATTATACTGGCCAAATCAAGTACAATGGCATTTCAAGAAAAGACACTCAAACGAAAAAATGGATGAAACAGATTCAATATGTACCACAATATCAAAGCAATACATTAGATTATCGAAAAAGAGTACGTGATATCTTATTAGCCCCGTTAAAAAATTATCATTTTGATCCGTCAACTTATCAAGAGAGAATCGCGGCAGTGCTTAAACAATGTATTCTACCTCAGTCTATTTTAGACCAACGTGTAAGTACATTGAGTGGTGGCCAATTTCAACGACTTTGGATTGCTAAAGCACTTATTATAGATCCGCAAATATTAATACTTGATGAAGCAACTACGAATTTAGACATTATTAATGAAGAAACGATTCTCAACATGCTAAAGGAATTAACACAAATTCAATTGATTTTCATCTCACACGATCCTTACGTGATAGATTATTTTAAGGGTCAGAGACTCGACTTGGATTTATAAAATTGATTGAGCCATATTGTAGTGAACATGATTCACTATGATATGGCTTTTTGTATGAAAAAAGGATTGCCCTTGAGCACGCTCCATAGTTTACAATGTTTGTAACAGAAGTGGAGGTCATAGTCATGAATACAAAAGAAGTTGTCGAATTGATGGATATTTCTCAAGATACTTTAAGATACTATGAAAAGGTAGGCGTGATTCCACCAGTTGAACGTGATAAAAATGGATATCGCATCTATCAAATGAAAGATTTAAATTGGATATACTTAGTTAAGCATTTAAGACAAGCTGGTGTAACGATTGAATTGCTCGTTGAATTTTGCAGATTAGGTCAATTACCTAAAGATGAGGCGGTTCAAAACCAACAGAAAGAAGTACTCAACAAACAACTTGAAGAATTAGATGAACATTTGAAGGCCATTCACAATGCAAGAGAATTATTAAAATATAAAATTGAAACGTATGATGACCATATTGCCAAAATCAATGATGAAGTGGCTCAAGAATATAATTTGAAAAAGATTTGGGAAAGTAAAAGACAATAAATTTGCTATTGAGTGCACTCCATAGTGTAGGGTGTAGTTATAAAGAGTAGAAGGTTTTCATATGAAAACAATTAAAATAAACGAAACAATTGAAATTCCGGCATTAGGATTTGGTGTGTTTCAAATTCCACAAGAACAAACAAAAGACGCCGTAGTTAATGCGATTCAAGCAGGATACCGTCATATAGATACAGCTCAAAGTTATATGAATGAAACAGAAGTAGGCGAAGGTATTAAAGCATCTGGTATTGATAGAAGCGAATTATTTGTTACTACAAAAGTATGGATTGAAAATGTTAACTATGAAGATACATTAAAATCAATCGAACGTTCTCTAGAAAGATTGCAATTAGATTATATTGATTTAGTATTAATTCACCAACCATATAATGATGTTTACGGATCTTGGAAAGCATTAGAAGAGCTACAAGAAAATGGAAAAATCAAAGCGATTGGGGTATCTAATTTCGGTGTTGATCGCGTTGTTGATCTAGGTATTCATAACAAAGTGCAACCTCAAGTGAACCAAATTGAAATTAATCCGTTCCATCAACAAGAAGATGAAGTACAATCACTTCAAAAAGAAGGTGTACTTGTTGAAGCTTGGGCACCATTTGCTGAAGGGAAAAAAATTTATTTAGTAACGAAACGTTACAAAATATTGGTGACAAATACGGTAAATCAATCGCACAAGTTGTACTACGTTGGTTAGTAGAAAGAGACATTGTTGTCTTAGCGAAATCAGTTAATCCAGAAAGAATGAAACAAAACTTAGATATTTTTGATTTTGAACTAACAGATGAAGATAAAGCACAAATCACAACATTAGATAGTAACGATAGTCAATTCTTCTCACATGCAGATCCAGAAATGATCAAAGCATTAACAAGTAGAAGACTCGACGTATAATATATACAAAAGAAAGGGACATCCTGAGAATGGGGATGCCCCATTTTTATATGCTTTTATTTTACTATTTATATATTAATTATGCGCCTGATCCGTCAAAACCTATTATTACTGAAGTGACTTGTCCATTTTTTTGTATAAAGGATACCGGAGTATGGTAAAAACCTGTTTTTGGACTTTTAAGTTCATAAGTGTCAGTGTCTGGATGTTTTTTACCTCGTACATCTGTCATTTCTTGAAGATCATTTCCATAAACAGATTTTAATTGTTTAATCGTAATATTATTGACTTTGATGTGTACAGATGTTGCTTGTTTTTTACCAGGTTTAATAGAAGAAAATGATTGGTCATATTTAGTGAAATAATTTATTTTAGACGTAGTGCCACTTAAACGAACAATTTTTGTACCATTGAAAGTAACATTTCCATATTTTACGGCATTTTTAAAGTTTTTATTTAGTAAGAATGATCCGTCATTATTAACATAACCTTTATAATTATAATAAGGTGTTGTAGCGGCATGTGCATCTTGATTAGGATTTACATCTAATGAGGCTCCGACTCCGAATACTGTTCCGATGGCTAAAGTTGATGAGACAATTGCTTTGGCAGTTTTATTCATGCGAATCTCCCTCTCATTTTTAGTTGAATCGTTAAAAAAGTAAAATGTTACGATTCAATGACGATATTACAAAACAATTACATCAATTTCAAATGTATAAATAAATTTGATTTTATACACATATATACATAGTTAACATAAGTGTTAATGGCATAATTTAAGGTATTAGTAAAATGTATAAGGGTAATAAAAAGAGAGTTTAAATCAAATAATGAATATTAATTCATTATTTTTTGTTTATTAACGATATTTTTACAATATATTAACAAAACTTTAAAAGAGGTTTCTTTATATTGGAAGCGGGAATGAAAAATTATCTAATATAAAGGAGAGATTAGTAATGAAACATACTAAAACAATAGCTTTATTATCATCAGCAGCCATTTTATTAGGTGCGTGCGGTAACGGTGGGAGTGATTCTGCTTCAAATAAGAAAGATGAAGGTACGAAAGACGCCACTGTAGCGGTTAAAGATATTAAGACAAAGCCTGAAGATGCAATTAAAAAGGCACAACAAACATATAAAAACCAAGATTTAAAAGATATTTCTTATGAGAAATCAAATGGTGACTGGGTCTATAAAGTAGAACAACAAGACACGAAAAATAATAAAGAGTCAGAAGTTATCATCAATGATAAAGATAAAAAAGTGATTCACAAAGAAACTGAAAAAGGTGAATCTAATCAGTCTAATGACACATTTAAATACAGTGATGTGAAGAATTATAAAGATGCTATTAAATCAGCGCAAAAAGACTTTGATGGAGATGTGAAAGAGTGGTCATTATCAAAAGATGATGGCAAATTAGTATATAACTTTGATCTACAAAAAGGTAAAGAAAAGCATGAAGTGACTGTCGATGCTAAAACTGGAAAAGTATTAGACAATCAAAAAGACGATTAAAATAAATCCTCTATATGAAGATCAATCCTGGGACATAAGTAAAATGTCTCAGGCTTCAATTTTTTTAATATATTTCCAATAATTTCTTCCAGTTATAAGAAACCATAACCGCAATGCTCATAACTAGTAACAAGATGACGAGTTCAGAAGCCATGTAACCTTGTGATAAGTGTACTGTAAATAGGGCGCCTAACATAATGACGATAAATCCAGCAGCAACGTAATTTGAAAATAATCCGATAATCATTAAAATACCACCGATAAATTCAAATAATCCTAATATAATTCCTAAAAATGCAGGGAATCCTAACCCAGACATCATTTCCATAGGCTCTTTAAATCCGCTAAATACCTTTTGTGATCCATGTATTGTAAATGTAATACCTAACATCAGTCTAATTAATAGTAATCCTAAGCGCATAAATACTTACCCTCCCTTTAAATATATTTTATATACTCGATATGGTTAGTATACTACAATAAGATTATTTTCAATGCAACCACGTATTTGATTTTTTGAAATAAATTCAAAGGCATTGCATATAGAAGTAGTAATAAAGCTTTTAAGAGGACGCATGATGTCCGGTTCAAATGATTAAATTAATAAAAACGAATAAATTTGATTTTGATTTTAAATTGGATATAAGTTTGCGTTATAATACTTATGCGTATGCAATATACATATAATTAATTTAATTTGAGGACTTAAAAGTGTTTTGTGCGAAAAACGTTAATGACTTCAGTAATGTATATTAATGCAACTTACATCTAGTTTTAAGAATGATTGCGTAAAGCAAACTAAAGGGGGAGCATCGTTGAAAAAAGTTTTTACCAGTTTAATGATGATTATGATGTGTTTAGTCTTAATATCGCCAACTGTTTTTGCTGAACAGTCTCCAGTCGATGTTGCTAAACAAGAACATCAAGATATTGATAAGCAATACAATCCAAAAGGGATGATCGTAACAACTAAAGATGGTCAAATACTTTATGATTATCATGGAAGTACTCAAGTTGATCCGGCATCTACTACTAAATTGATGACGATGAATTTGGTTTATGATGATATTAAATCAGGCAAAATTAAAATGAATGATAAAGTGAAAATTACATCACGATATGAAAAAATGTCAGAATTACCTAATTTAACTACATTTCCACTTAAAGAAGGAACAACCGTTACAATCAATCAATTATTGAAGCAAGCTGCATTAGAATCAAGTAACGCTGCGACATTAGTATTGGCAGAACATATTGATGGTAGTTCTTCGAAATTCACAGATAGAATGAATCAAAAAGCTAAAGATTTAGGTATGAAGGATACAACGTTCACGAATCCAAGTGGTGCTAATAATAAAATATTAAAACCATATGAGCCAAAAAGTTATAAAGATGATACAATTTCACATACAACTGCACGTGATATGTCATTATTAAGTAATCATATATTGAATGCACATCCAGATGTTTTAAAAATTACAAAACTATCTAAAGATAAGCAGTCAAATCAAGAATTACATAATACCAATACATCATTACCTAATGAAGCAGATGGTATGAAAGATGTTGATGGTTTAAAAACAGGCACAAGTGACAATGGATACAATTTAGAATTAACTGCTAAACGAAATCATTTAAGAATCGTAACAGGTATATTTAATGTTAAGCCGTACCCTGATGAACAAGCGAAGCATGCCCGCCAAAAACTGGCGAATGCTTTAACTGAACATGCATTTAAGCAATACGATTACCGTAAAGTCATTTCAAAAGGTGAGCATGAAATAGATGGTAAAAAATACGAAGTGAAAAAAGATTTATATGATTTAGTACCTAAAGAAAAAAGTAAATATCAATTAAAAGTGTCTGACGATAATCAATTATATGTAGATTACAATCGTCAATTTATGAAAGGACATAAAGCGCCTACTGTGGAAGTCAAACCTACGACACATTGGGGCATGATTTTTCTATACGTATGTATGGCAATTGCCGGACTTGTATTACTAGGTATGTTGACCATCATAGGTATCAAAATTTATTACAAAAAGTTTTAATCAAATGATGACGTATAAAACATACTAAGATTAGCTATGAAGAAATCTATGACAATAGATTTTTCATAGCTATTTTTTATAGTTATAGAGAGTGGGATAGAAATAATAAAGAACTACTAATCATTGATTATGTAGTGGTTCTTACGCATTAGCCACAGCTAATGTGTACTTTAAAATAGGAATACATGAGTGAAACTCATGCATAAGAAATACTAATTTCTAAAGAAAAAGTATTTCTTTATCGTTGTCCATCCCCAACTTGCATTATCTGTAGATTTTCTTTTCGAAACTCTCTACGTTTGGGGCCCGTCCCCACGGCAAGGTTGACTAGTAATGAAAAAGCTTGGTACATTAGACCGTCTTTGTAATTTATTACTTAGACGGTTTTATGCATGAACTTTAGTTCATGTATGCCTCTAAAGATTAATTTGAACACATGAGTCAATACGCATGTGTAAGTCATTCTAATTTCTATAAGAAAAAGAATGACTTTACAGTCAACTACTGCCTAAATATGAATGTAACTTGAAATATATTTATGTCCCAGCCTGTTTTTTAATTTAAAAACCATTCAAATTGACAAAAGATATAAGTGTAACTACAATGGTTACAGGAGGTTAATTCATTTGAAAATTAGTAGTAGATTTACAGTAGCAGTACATATATTATCTTTAATTCAAATAGAGTCCAATCAAGAGCTATCATCAAAATATATAGCTGGCAGTGTTAATACTAACCCTGTTGTTATTCGACGAATTATTGGCTATCTTAAACGTGCACAATTAGTAGATATGTATCGTGGCAATGGCGGTCTATACTTATTAAAACCGTTATCAGATATTACATTATTAGATGTATATCATGCTGTAGATGTGGTTGAAGAAGGACAATTGTTTCAGATACATGAAGACACGAACGTGAACTGTGTGGTAGGTGCTAACATTCAAGGGGTGTTAGAGATTATATTAATGCAAGCACAAGATGCTATGGAAGGTGTTTTGGCGAAAGTGACAATGAACGATATCGTTAATCAAGTATTGCAACATAACAAATAGCGTATTCGTTATTTGACTTTATGTAACTGTAACTGTTACAGTTACATTTACATAAACGATAAACATATTTCAAAATGTAATTAATCTTAAAAGAGATAAACGGAGGAGTTTAACAATGAAAATAGGAATTATAGGCGCTTCAGGTAAAGTAGGACAACTTGTTTTAAAAGAAGCTTTAGATAGAGGACATCAAGTAACTGCCATTGTAAGAAATGCATCAAAAATAACAAATACGGAATTAGAAGCATCGAGAAAGACATTCATGATTTAACAACTACAGACATAGCATCATTTGATGTTGTTGTTAATGCTTTTGGAGCACCATTAGGCGATTCAAAAGGACATATCAATGCAGGCCGTCATTTAATTGATATTTTAAAAGGAACAGATACAAGAGCGATTATTGTTGGTGGTGCCGGAAGTCTATATGTTGATGATGCACATATAGTTCAATTAATCGATACACCAGAATTTCCAGATATTGTTAAACCTACAGCAAGTGGTCAGGGACAAAACCTTGAAGAATTACGCAACTCAGAAGGTATAACATGGACATTCCTTAGCCCTGCTGCAGAATTTGATCCAGAGGGTGTTAGAACAGGTCATTACCAATCTGGTAAAGATCAATTAATTGTTAATTCTGAAGGAAATAGCTATATCAGTTATGCGGATTATGCCGTTGCATTAGTAGACGAAATTGAAAATCCTCAACACATCAATGAACGCTTTACTGTTGTGGGAGAAGCAAAATAATAGAATTAAAAAGGCTGAGATACTCATTCCTCATGAATATCTCAGCCGTATTTTTATTATTTTTTAGGATATAAACCTAAATAAGATTCTAAACTTTGGCCTGAATCTTTGACTTCTTTGGCTTTCTCTTTACCTAAATAGCGTAAATGCCATGGCTCATATTGATAGCCAGTTTCATTTTCTTTGCCTTTACCGTATCTAATAATAAAGCCATATTCATCTGCATGGCGTTTAATCCATTGACCTTCTTTGGTTTTACCAAAACTGCGGTATAGGTTTTTATCAGACCCTTGTGCACCCACATCGAATGATAAACCAGTTTGATGTTCTGAATGACCTGGTTTAGAGCTATATTTATTAGCTGCTTTTTCACCGTCTCTAGCTTTATAATTATTGAATAATTGAATTTGAGTTTGATAGCTTCTGAAGCCACTAATTTTGTATAGATTGATATGATCTTTTTTCGCATCAGCAATCATTTTATTTAGTGCTTTCACTGCTTTAGGATTTTCCCCAGGATTATAGTCTTTTGGTAATTTAATTTGCTTATTCACCATTAAGATACCGTCAACATAAGTTTTACCATCTTTTTTAACTTTCTTGTGAGATTGACTCTGATTACTATCTTGCTTGCTCGCTTCATTTTTACCTTCAGAATGATGATTTGAACATGCTGATAGTACTAGTAATCCCATCAATAGCACAGTCCACAACTTTTTCATATCACACAAAACTCCTTTTATATTGTTAACGTGATTTACCAAATAACCAACTAATTGTACACGAAATAAGTTTAACATATTTTATTAGTATAATAATGGTATATAAGAAATGAATTCATTTGATTTTTATGTAAGTATTTTAATTTTGAATTTATGATATTTATAAATCTGTTATGTAACAGTGAATAAAAATGTAATTCTGTATTAATTTAAGATACAGGTTCGCTAATCAGCCATATTTTAGTTGAAAATTAGTCATAAATAATGTGAAAATAATCACAATAAACATGCTACACTACATGTGAAAACGTTAACAAAACGAAATGGAGGCGAACAGTATGTTAGAAACAAATCATCATACTAGTGCTTGGCAAGGTTTTAAAAATGGTCGTTGGAATAGACATGTAGACGTGAGAGAATTTATTCAACTAAATTATTCATTATATGAAGGTGACGATACCTTTTTAGAAGGTCCAACTGAAGCAACATCAAAATTATGGGACCAAGTGATGCAATTATCTAAAGAAGAACGTGAACGCGGTGGTATGTGGGATATGGATACGAAAGTAGCATCCACAATCACATCACATGACGCTGGATATTTAGACAAAGATTTAGAAACAGTTGTCGGTGTGCAAACAGAGAAACCATTTAAACGTTCAATGCAACCGTTCGGTGGTATTCGTATGGCTAAAGCAGCATGTGAAGCATATGGTTATGAATTAGATCCAGAAACAGAAAAAATCTTTACAGACTATCGTAAAACGCATAACCAAGGAGTATTCGATGCATATTCCAGAGAAATGTTAAATTGTCGAAAAGCTGGAATAATTACAGGATTACCAGATGCATATGGCCGTGGACGTATCATCGGTGATTATCGTCGTGTGGCGTTATATGGTGTTGACTTCTTAATGGAAGAAAAACTTAAAGATTTTAATACGATGTCTACTGAAATGTCAGAAGATGTGATTAGATTAAGAGAAGAATTATCCGAACAATATCGTGCCTTAAATGAATTAAAAGAACTAGGACAAATGTACGGCTTTGATTTAAGTCGACCAGCTACGAACTTTAAAGAAGCAGTTCAATGGTTATACCTAGCATATCTTGCAGCAATCAAAGAACAAAATGGTGCTGCTATGAGTTTAGGACGTACATCAACATTCTTAGATATTTATGCTGAACGTGATTTGAAAAACGGTGACATTACAGAAAGTGAAGTACAAGAAATTATCGACCACTTCATTATGAAATTACGTATCGTTAAATTTGCACGTACACCAGACTATAACGAATTATTCTCTGGTGATCCAACTTGGGTAACTGAATCTATCGGTGGTGTAGGTATTGATGGTAGACCATTAGTTACGAAAAACTCATTCCGTTTCTTACATTCATTAGATAACCTAGGTCCTGCACCTGAGCCAAACTTAACTGTACTTTGGTCAGTAAGATTGCCTGAAAACTTCAAAATCTATTGTGCAAAAATGAGTATTAAAACAAGCTCAATTCAATATGAAAACGACGATTTAATGCGTGAAAGCTATGGAGATGACTATGGTATCGCATGTTGTGTATCAGCAATGAAAATCGGTAAGCAAATGCAATTCTTCGGTGCTCGTGCTAACTTAGCTAAAACATTATTATATGCCATCAATGGTGGTAAAGATGAAAAATCTGGCAAACAAGTAGGTCCAAGTTATGAAGGTATCCATTCAGACGTATTAGATTATGATGACGTATTTGAGAAATTTGAAAAAATGATGGACTGGCTTGCAGGTGTATACATTAATTCATTAAATATCATTCATTATATGCACGATAAATATAGTTATGAACGTATTGAAATGGCGTTACATGATACAAATATTATTCGTACGATGGCAACAGGTATTGCTGGATTATCAGTAGCAGCTGACTCTTTATCAGCAATCAAATATGCACAAGTAAAACCTATCCGTAATGAAGAAGGTCTAGTTACAGACTTCGAAATCGAAGGCGACTTCCCTAAATATGGTAATAACGATAGCCGTGTGGATGATATCGCAGTCGATTTAGTTGAACGCTTCATGACAAAATTACGTAGTCATAAAACATACCGTGACTCAGAACATACAATGAGTGTATTAACAATAACATCTAACGTTGTTTACGGTAAGAAAACAGGTAACACACCAGACGGTCGTAAAGCAGGCGAACCATTTGCACCAGGTGCAAACCCAATGCACGGTAGAGACCAAAAAGGTGCATTATCTTCATTAAGTTCTGTTGCTAAAATTCCTTATGACTGCTGTAAAGACGGTATCTCAAACACATTTAGTATCGTACCAAAATCATTAGGTAAAGAAGAAGACGCTCAGAATAAAAACTTAACAAGTATGTTAGACGGCTATGCAATACAACATGGTCATCACTTAAATATCAATGTATTTAACAGAGAAACATTATTAGATGCAATGGAACATCCAGAAGAGTATCCACAATTAACAATCCGTGTATCTGGTTATGCAGTTAACTTCATTAAATTAACACGCGAACAACAATTGGATGTCATTTCACGTACATTCCACGAAAAAATGTAGAAAAATAAGGTGGGAGCAAAATGCTTAAAGGACACTTACACTCCGTCGAAAGTATGGGCACAGTCGATGGACCAGGTATTAGATATATATTATTTACACAAGGTTGCTTATTAAGATGTTTATATTGTCATAATCCAGACACTTGGAAAATCAATGAACCATCTAGAGAAGTTACTGTAGATGAAATGGTTAATGAAATATTACCGTATCAACCTTACTTTGATGCATCTGGTGGTGGCGTGACCGTAAGTGGTGGCGAGCCATTACTACAAATGCCATTTCTAGAAGCGTTATTCAAAGAACTACAAGCAAATGGTGTGCATACGTGTCTTGATACCTCTGCAGGATGCGTCAATGATACACCAGCGTTTAACAGACACTTTGATGAACTACAGAAACATACAGATCTTATATTATTAGACATAAAGCATATTAATAATGAAAAACATATTAAATTAACAGGCAAACCCAATACACATATACTCAAATTTGCCCGTAAATTGTCAGATATGAAACAACCTGTTTGGATTCGTCATGTCCTAGTACCAGGTATCTCAGATGATAAGGAAGACCTCATCCAACTTGGAGAATTTATTAATTCTCTAGATAATGTTGAAAAATTTGAAATCTTACCCTATCATCAACTCGGCGTGCATAAGTGGAAAAATTTAGGCATCCCATATCAATTAGAAAATGTTGAACCACCCGACGATGAAGCGGTCAAAAGAGCCTACCATTACGTCAATTTCAAAGGGAAGATCCCAGTTACATTATAAAAAGATATAAACCCATAACACTAAACACCCTTCACAAACACATCAGTTCCTTATTGGAATTGGTGTGTTTTTAATTATTCAAATATCTTTGTAAAAAGAATAATATGTGAAGTTATTAAATACAATATTCTGAATTGTCTTGATATTAATAAGTGTTTTATTTACATTTATATTAATAAATATATTTTTGAAAGGAGTCATTTTGATGAAAAAAATTTTCGTATTAAGTTTATCAGCATTCCTAGTTTTGGCAGGTTGTCATTCAGGTGAAAAATCGAACGCAACAGATAAGAAAGAAGAAAACAAGCAAGCGTCTAAAACAAATGATAGTAATAAAGAAAAACAAGATAATAAAAATGAAAACAAAAGTACGTCAGTGACTCAATTATCAGAAAAGAAAAAATTAGCATTAGCATTTTATGCTAACGAAGCAGATCAATATATGTTAACTAAAAATGAAATCCTAACAGGCATTTATGAGTATAAAAAGGGATCTGAAGTTGAGAAAAAGCAAATGGAAGATCTAATGCTAGAGAAAGAGGATTCTATAAAAAATGCACCCGAAGGCATGAAGTTTTATCAAGTATATCCAACGAAAGGTCAGTTTGCTTCTGTTATTGGTGTAAATAAAAATAAAATATTTATAGGTAGTACACAAGGTGCATTAAATGATTATGCTTCTTTATCTAATGATGGTAAGGAACTAGATATTAATCAGTTATATAAAGCGAATAAAGATAATAGATCTTTACCAGAAATGGAAAAGAAAATACAAATCGTTGATAGTGGTGCAGCACAAAATGCAGATGATCCAGATAAAAACGCTGCTAATACGATGGCACATATGAGAAGCCAAATTTATAATGAAATCAGTGAATTTGATGGCGAATTAGATAATAAAACCTACCTTTGGGATAACATCCGTCTCGACAACGATGGTAATTGGACAGTGAATTATCGTAATCATGATGGGGAAATCATGGGTACATATAAGAGTGAGAAAGATAAAATAATTAAACTCGATCAAAATGGTAATAAAGTTAAAGAAAAGCAAATGAGTAATCAATCAGAAGAATAATGAATCGATGAAGCGTTTAGTGACATATCAAGGTTACTAAACGCTTTTTAAATTTCTAAATAAATTATTGTTAATTTTCTGAAAATAGGGTATCGGTATAAAAATATTAACTTCAATGATTTAAAAAGGGGATTAATTATATGAAAAAAGAAAAATCGAAGAAGTTCAAATTTAAAACACCTCATACGTATGCTTTATTATTAATGGTTATTATATTTGCTTGGATAATGACTTATGTGATACCAGCAGGAGAATATGCACGAGAAAAGAAAAGTGGTCAAACAGTAGTTGTTTCTGGTTCTTATCATGAAGTTGCGAATCAGCATTTATCATTTTTAGATATTTTTAGAGCAGTGCCAGAAGGTTTGGTAAGTGGCGGTGAAATTGTATTTTATGTATTTTTAGTAGGCGGTGCATTTGGGATAGTTCACCAAACAGGTGCATTTGAAAATGGTGTGAACAAAGCAATGCGTACATTAGGCAAAGCCAATTTTTTAATGATTCCACTGACGATGACGGCCTTTTCAATTTTAGGGTTTTCTATCGGTTTATCAGAGGAGACGATTATTTTTGTACCTATAGGAGTGTTGATTGCTCGTACACTTGGTTATGATGCATTAACAGGTGCAGCGGTAGTCATATTAGGAGCCGGAAGCGGATTTATGGGTGGTATGCTTAATCCGTTTACTGTTGGTGTTGCGCAAAAAGTAGCTGAGTTACCATTGTTCTCTGGTTGGGGATTACGTACGATTATATACGTCTTTATACTCACTGCAGCTATTACTACAGTCATGCTTTACGGTCATAAAGTTAAAAAGAATAAGTCGAAGAGTATTGTTTATGAGTTGGAAAAAGAAGAAGGACAACTTAATACAGAAATTGAATATCAACATTTTAGTAAGAGGCAAGCTTTCAGTCTAGCATTGATTCTTGGTGCGATTTTATTTAATGTATTTGGTATTTTTAAGTATGATTGGACGTTTACACAAATGAGTGCCAACTTTCTATTGGCTGGTATCGTAGCTGGATTAGTCGCTGGACTTGGATTTAACGGAACATTTGATGCACTAGTTAAAGGGATGAAAGATATTCTCTATGGTGCTTTAGTCGTGGGTATTGCTAAAGGGATTGTCGTGTTATTAGAAAATGGTAAAATCATCGATACGATTGTACATGGTATGACAACACTATTATCTGACGTACCTGCTTCATTAGTCATCATGGTGATGTTTGTTTTACAATTTATATTGAATTTCTTTATTCCGTCAGGCTCAGGACAAGCTTTAACAACAATGCCACTCATGATACCTATTTCAGATTTACTACACATTAATCGACAAATTACAGTGCTAGCCTTCCAATATGGAGATGCCATTAGTAATATTTTATTCCCGACATCAGCGACACTGATGGGTGCTTTAGCAGTTGCGCGCATTTCATATACACAATGGCTAAAATTTGCATGGAAACTCATTGTTGTATGGATCATTATCTGTGCAACAGCAATGTCCATTGCACTGATGATAGGTTATTAGATATTCTATAGTAATTGTATAAATTATGGATATAAGATGCATAGATAAATAATTATAGATACAGTACATGGAAGTCTGCGGGTTGTCTGTCGTAACACTTCGGATAGTCTATAAATATCGTCATTTGAGTAAGTGGGGTAGAATAAGCCCCACTTATTAATTTATAAGTATTACACTTATAGTAATTAAAATGTTTGCAATTATCAGAATATTCTGTATATTAAACATAGGAACATCTTAAGAAAGGGTGATTCAGCATGAAAAATAAAGTTTTAGGTCTTTCATTATATTTAAGTTTAGCACTAGGTATTTCAACAGTGACATATGCTACAGCATATGAATATGCTCATGGTGGTACATGGAGTCATGGTGTAGGTAGTAAATATGTTTGGTCTTATCATAGCAGTAAAGGTCATGGGTCGACTGCTATAGGAAAATATGAATCATATAGTGGATATACTAGACCAGGTATTAAAGCTAAAGCCTCAGCCACGAAAACATTTTGGGGTATTAATAAAGCATACTATAACGTCTATTAAGACATTTAAATTTAATAAAAACATTAATACATCATAAGAGGTACAACAATGAAATGGTTTAAGATCACATTAGACGGTACGATATTACTATTAATATCGACACTTTTGTTTTTGTATACATATAAAGAAAATGAACAATCGTTACCGAATAGTAAATATTTAGTTGAAGTGACTGAATGGAACCACAAATATAATAAACAAGACATTTTTAATACAATCACAAAGTTTGCTGAAAAAGAGCATATCGCCATATATAAAGTAATGCCTAATTATCAAAATAAAAAGATAAATAAAGATATATATGTTTTTAACCCAACTCAACAAACATCAATCCATTCCTTTAATTCTACACAAAAGTATAACTATATCAATGAACAAGCGCTTATTAAAAGAGATGTAAAAGGCGATTATATTATTACTGATCATCTGTTTAATGATAAAGAACTAAAAGGTATTTTGAAATCTAAAGGTGTCACTATCGAAACTTATCATCTTGATAGGGTAATGATGGTCATAGGATTTATCACTGAAATGAATTTAACTATTCCAATTATCGCATTATTGTTAGTTTACTTGCTTTATTATATTTATGACAAAAATATCCATTTTAAAGAATACGCAGTAAAAGCATTACACGGTTATACATTACCCAAAATGATTTTTGAAAATTTCGGATTAAAAAGTACTTATTGGATAATATTATTTATCATTCAAGTCATAATCACTAATACGATACTTTTATTATTAAATTATAATGGTAACTTAAAATTATACATGATACGGCTAAGTGTGATTACCGGTACTTTTATCCTTATAATCAGTTTAATCAATTTATGGACTTATCTCATTTTATTAAACCTGAATATCGCTAATATGATTAAAGGAGAGCAACATTTCAAAACAATACGTCTGATCAATACCTTTACCAAGGGTATTTTATTAGCACTATTAGCTATCGTCATTATTCAAAACATGGTTGTTATTACAGATTTGAATAAAATAAAAGAGATAGAAAAATATTGGAAAATATTAGATGATTATTACGCAATTGAATTTGCTCCTTCAGCGGGAAATGAAGATGTTCAAAACAAGAGAATGATTGCTTCACATCAACTTATCAAAGACAGTGAAAAGCACAATAACACCATTTTAGTTAAAGTAAATAATCCTCAAAGTGTTAAAAATAATTATTCTCCATATGAAGGTAATGTCATGTTTGTGAATCAAACATTTTGGAAGCTATATAACAAGTATTATCAAACGGGACTATCGTTACCAGATAATAAAAATATGGTAGAAATTTTATTACCTAATCAATATAGGTATTCATTAAAAGACGTAAAAAAGGAATATCAAGAGTGGTTCCATACTTTAAAAGATAAGCACAATAAAGATGGTAAGTTGAACATTTCTTTGACTAGTAGGGATAACTATCAAATCTTTTCCTTTAACAACCGTGAGATAAAAGATTTAATGCTTATATCTGCACCAATCATTATCAATGTTCAATCTACAGATTTATGGGATGATTTTTACTATGCCATGATGAGTCAAGGTGGTTATTTATTTAAGGATTATGATGCTTTAGTTAAAAGCATTAAAAAATATAACCTAGAAAATGATGTGAGTGGTGTTACGAATTACAAAGATATCATTATGGAAGAATATGGAGACAACAATATTAAATTAGTGATTTATCTTTTTTCTGAAATGATTATTGCCATTACTACCGTCATTATTATCATTTTTGATGTGAAGTATTACTTTGATCAAAACAAAAAGCGTATTTTAATTGAGAAAATTCATGGGTACTCGCCTTTGCGTTCCAATTATAAATATTTATGGGTAAGTAACTTATTTCTTATTTTTGTAGGACTCTTAACTTACTATTGTTTTAGTTCATTATATTTAATGCCCATATTTTCTCTCTTAATTGTCTTTCAATTATTATTACAATTATTCACTCTCCGTCATTTTGAAAAGCAATCACATCAAGTCATCAAGGAGTTATAATTATGAAGTATATTACTACATTATTGATCGTATTAATTGCATTTTGTATGATTGTGTTCACTTTTGTACACCATCCTATTATTGACCGATTTAATCCGTTACTCAACATGGAAGGCGACTATGCAAAAGTACCTAAAAATACACAGTATTATGAAAACATAACTGTATTCGATAAAGATGGTAAAAAGTTGGATTACAAGCTTACTTTCAATGGCTTTGATTCTGAAAGAGAATATGCAAAGGTAACACATAAAGGACAATATGTTAAAAAAATGACATATGTCAATGAAGCAAATGTTCCAAAAGAGGTTAAATCCCAATGACCATACGCATCAATCAATTATCAATAAGTAAAGGTAATCACCATATATTCGACGGTGTCGATTTAACATTCGAATACGGGAAATCATACGCTTTAATCGGGGCGAGTGGATGCGGTAAATCAACTTTGTTAAATGCTATTGCGGGTATTGAAAAAGTAGACAAAGAACAAATCATATTTGATGGTCAAGTACCAAAGTTCAATGCCAAATTTTATAGAGAACAACTAGGATATTTATTTCAAAACTATGGTTTAGTAGAAAACCTATCAATAGATGGAAATTTAGACATAGGACTTACCTATAAAAAGATGTCCAAAAAAGAAAAAGAGGCATTAAAATTAAAATATTTAAATCAATTTAGCCTAACAAATAATAGAAAAAGAAAGATATACACATTGAGTGGTGGAGAACAGCAACGTGTTGCTTTAATAAGGATGATATTAAAAGAGCCAAGCATTATTTTGGCAGATGAACCAACGGGCGCACTAGATTCAAAAACAGGACAAGCCATTATTAATACATTACTCAATTTAGTTGATAAGGATAAAGTTTTAATCATTGCAACACACAATATGAATATTGCCTCCCAATGCGATGAAGTGATTGATTTAACAAAATTAGCATAATTTGAAAATATTTCTAATGATTAAAGAAAATCCTCAACTTGAAATACAAGTCTCTCAGAACTAGTGAATCATACTAGTTACATGGGATTCTTTTAAAACAAGTTGAGGATATTATTATTATATTACTCGGCGTCTTTTATGCCTTCTTGCATAGCAATATAAGCACAGTTACCAAAGTCAACTTGAGCTTGTTGGAATGGTAAAGTATTGACACTAATGACTTTATGGTTTTTGTGTTTATCATGTATTAAAGGAGAGAAGTTATAATACGCTAAGTAGTTGGGATGTTCGTCATCTTTGCTACTGTCTAGAAACATGGAAACATTAGTGATTGGAAGTGCTTTGTATTTCATTTGAGCTACACTATAAGATACAGGGTGTGGATTTTCATGCGATATTAAATCGTTTAATTTCTTAATTTTTTCTCCGTCTTTCTGTGATATAGCATCTTTAAAAGAAACGTGGTATAAACCTGGTTCTACTGATGCATATACTAACTTACCGTCTTTGTATTTTGTTAAAATTTCTGTATAAAATTCTGGGTAATTTGTGTCACGAACTTTTTCTTTAGAACCGGTGACATACCAATAATTTACTTGTTTAATACCATCTTCACCTGAGTCGATTTTTTGTCGTTTGACACCTTTCTTATCTTTGAAAAATGCGTCAACGTCATTAACAGATGAGCCTTTAGACTCCTTAGTATATTTATAATCAGCGAGTTCAACTTTATCCATTAATTTTTTATAGTCTTTCCAACCTTGCATACCTTTTTCATTAGTGAACGTTTTTTCTGTCATTATTGGATCTAATTTATCAAGGATTGGCACAGATTGATATTTACTATATTTTTTCTGAGCTATTTTATAAGCTTCGGTATTATCATCGTATTCTTTAAAACGTTCACTTTTACTTTTAGCCTCAGATTTATGATGGTCTTCTTTGTTTTTTGAATCATCTTCATGACTACAACCAGTTAAACTCAAAGCAATTACCGAAATAAAAATACTCATTAATTTTTTCATAAGTTTTTCCCCTTTTATTAAGTTATGAATTGAGTGCATTTTCATCATTTTCATAAGTCATCCCTTTGTCTTCGAGAACATGTCGATAGAATGGATTTTGACCGATAATTTTAATGTGGTCAGCTAACACTTCAACCTCATCTAAATGATGTGTGGTCATAATAATTAAACATTGAGATTTTAATTGTTCTAATAAATGATGGATATCATATCTAGATTCGAGATCGATACCGACAGTTGGTTCGTCTAGAATTAAAATCTTAGGTTGGCTAAGTAGTCCGATTAATATATTGATTTTTCTTTTATTACCACCAGATAGCTTTGAAACTTTAGCTTTGGTTTCATCAAAATTAAGTTGTTTTAAATAACTTTGAATCGTTTCTTCTGATATTGGATGTTCACATAATGATTTGAAAAATTGAATATTCTCTTCAACTGTCATATGTTCAAATAATGCGATGTCTTGTGGTACATAACCCACTAATTGTCTGATTTGACGTTTAGTTAATGCCTTTCCAAAATATTGAATGCTACCTGCATCGACCTTTTCAATACCAGCAATTAAGCGTAATAACGTAGACTTACCTGCACCATTTTCACCTAATAGAATC
Organism: Staphylococcus sp. 510; assembly: GCF_057219715.1. Lineage (NCBI taxonomy): Bacteria > Bacillati > Bacillota > Bacilli > Caryophanales > Staphylococcaceae > Staphylococcus > Staphylococcus sp. 510. The sequence continues at coordinate 87,072 of NZ_JBXVVK010000002.1, forward strand.
GTGATGAGATTGTTCTGAAATGACATATTTAGTGAATCGAAAATGTGCTTCTTCTTATAATGTTTTGCTACGTTTTGAACGTCTATCATATTTATCACACTCCTTTATAATTGAATCCATATATAAATCACACTTAATATGATGGCATACACGATCGCCATAAATAGACGATGACTTAAGACATTTACTTTAAATAGAAGTAGTGCCATACCAAACTCGTAAACTACTAATATAATGATTGATTTCAAGTAAAACCATATACTCAAAGGTTGGTGCATTCCTATACTAATGAGCACTAATATACAAAATAGAATAATGACATGTGTAATGATATAGGTACTATAAAGTTTAAGTTGACTATGATGAGTCAGAAATAATCGATGAAGTGGTGCATCTTGCTTAAGACGTTGATGTAATAGAATTTGAATCACACTGACCCATATCACAACGGCAAATACAATGCCGATAGAGATAGATTGATTGGCATTATGATTGATGGCATGCGTAGTCATTTGTGATTTGGGTGTGTCTTTGTTGTATTGCTTTTGAATGTCTGACATTGTTTTAGGTTGTTTTGTATCACTTAAATGTTCATATATAATATTTGGAATTTGTTGTTCATATAAGGAACGACTTATGATTTCAATGGCTATACTACCTATGAAATCATCACGTCCATATAACGGCAAGGCAGCCTTTAAATTGTTGTCTTTAAGTTTGCGATCAAAGTCTTTAGGAATTTGTAGGCTTGCCATGACTTCCTTTTTCTTTACTAAATCATCGATATAAAAGTCGTCTTCATTTAGTTGACGAAGATCAACATATTTACTTTGATTAATTTGATGTATGAGTTGCTTAGATGATTGGGTATGACTCATATCTTGTACTGCGATTGGAATTTTAAACGTTTGGTTTGCAGATTTTTGACCCAACCATAAGGCAGTTAATGTTAAGACAATCGTCAATATCAAGATCAAATAAGCTAGCCATTGTTTTTTAATCACAAGTTGAATATAAGGTTTCATCGGCGATACCTCCAAACAAGTACAAGTATTAACATCACAATCAATACAACCAAACTAGAATAAAAAGCAGGGTGTGTATCTAAAATGTAATTATTTAATGTAATTTCTAGCATCTGATTAGTGACTAAACTAAATGGTTGACTGACTATCATATTATTAAATATATGTTGGAAGAAAATGGTTGGGACAGTGATACCAGAAAATCCAATAATTATGATGCTTAAACCGACTTTTAATAGTAGATTCAACCATGATTTAGCTAATAAATCGATTATGATTAAGCATAAAATTATCATTGTTACAAAGTATAGTAATTCAATAGTTACTGTAGGCCAATTGTAATTTCTAAAGGGACTATCTAGTGTATGATGAATCCAAATAAATCCTATAGCTGACCATAGTAACGTGTAAAACCAAGCGATAAACCCACGGACAAGTGTGAGTTTCTCATAGGAAAAGTGAAACATTTGTAATCGCTCTTTTAATGCAGATTCTTGGTTCATTTTAAGTACAGTATAGAGTGAGAGACATAGGATATATATTGAAAGTAAATAACCAGTCACCACATAATAACTACCAGTGTCATAGATATTGATAGGTTCATAATCGAAGGCACCAGTACGATTGAGACCTGTAAATAGCATGTCAGTCATCGTCATTAATGTCTCATTGTCAGAAGGCTTATCCGCAAGATGAGTGAAACTTAGAATACCTCCCATTGATAACATTAAGCGGTCATACACAGAATGAGTGAGTTGGTTAATTACTACACTTTTAGTGGACTGTTTGTCATATGTATAAACTGAAATAGGAAGACTGCCGTTTTTATAAAAAGCCTTTGTCATACCTTTATCAAAGACGAAATAGCCCTGTAATTTCTGTTGTTGCAACAATTGATGCGCTTGATGTTCATCATATTTTTTCAAAGAGACGTTTTTTCCTAAGTGACTCCCTTTACCTACAGACCCTAAAATAAGTTGCGTTTCTTTGGAGTGATCCTTGTCGACGATACCTATCTTGAAAGATGATTGATCTTGGTTAAGTTGTTGTAGAATTGTTAGTGTCGTGATTAAAGCTATAATCATCAGGAATAAATATAAAAATAAATACCACTTCTTCAATAAAAAAGAGTGGTAGATGTGAAACAATTTTAGTATTTTCAAATAACCACTCCTATCAAAAGATATTAAAATGGGGCGGGAATATATCCCACCCCGTATGGTTGTATTGGCTACGATATCCTATATTGAAATGGATAGGGGTATGAGCCAATCAATAGTTTGAAAATGCATTTGATATATCATTCTCTAGCTACCTAATCTTCTAATTTTTTAGTTATTTTTTTGAAATTATCTTTATAACTTTTATTGATTTCTTTGGCTAGTTTTTCTTTGTCTTTTTCAGATAAATCATTAAAATCTTTAGCACCTTTTGTATCAAAGTCAATTTTTTCTTTTAATTTGGTATCTGCATTTAAAATGATGTTAATAGGTTCATTTTCTATTTTAAACTCTACATTAAGCTTCTGTTTTTGTTGATTATTCTTTGTATCAGTATCTAAATTATTTTCATAGTCAATATCATAGTTATCTGTACCATCATCTATAGTTACAGTACCAGCATCTTTACGTTTTGAATCACTTTGGGTCTCTTTATTGTCGATATCAAGTGTATAGCGATCATAGTCAATACTGCTTGTTAATGTGTATTTATCTTTGTAAGTATCATCTTTTTTCTTAGATGTACCTTTAATTTCAAAAGTATTATCATTACCAGACACTTTGTAATCCACTTTTAAATCATCATCAATTTTATTTGTACCTTTGATAGTGATTTTTTTGTCATCTGAATCAGTAATAGTAATATCTCGTTTTAATATTTGGTGCTTTTCTTGATAAATTTTAGATTCGATTTTAGGGAAATCTTTATCTTGAGCATCCTGTGCATCTTTGAGTGCATCTTTTATTGATTTGTTATACTCTTTTTCATTCATGTTTGAAAGTCGTAAAAGTTCTTTGTCATTCTTTGCTTTTTTTAATGCGGCTACTGTTATTTTCTTAGCTTTTTCTCTACTAATAGTTAATGTGACAGGTTTAATCTTTTTAGATTCGCCGTCAATTTTGACCTTTCCTTTATCGCCTTTTTTGAAATCATCTTCATCTAGCTTATCCGCGATTAAATCTGTATAGCGTTTAGTTATTTTGTCAACATCATCTTGTCGAGTTTGCAATACACCTAGTTGATTATTCAGGTTGAAATTAACATTTGAATAGCCTTTATCTTTAAGTTCGGATGCATCAACATCTTGTAATTCAGCTAATCCATCAATGATTTCGGAGTTTTTGATACTATAAGTATCTTTGAAGAACGGTGATTGATAATATTGATTTTTATCATCAGCACTAGTTTGGAATTTACCGATTTCTTCATCAACGATTGTAGGTGACAAACTGACAGTACTTTTCTTACTTTTAGGATCATGACCAACGGTACCTTTAAGTTTTGTACCATCTACTACAGATTTAGGTAATCCAAGATCTTCGATAAAATCTTTAGAGGCATCTGCAGTAACCTCGAATTTAGATAAGAATGAATTATCGTTATATTTTTCTTGGAATTTCATTTCATTTTCGAAACGATCATTTACATATGAATTTAAGTTCTTAGCTGTTTTCTTTTCACTTAATAAATATGTATTCTTGGGTGTATTAGTAATAAAAGCATATACGCCCCAAGCTATTCCCAGTACAAGTAATAATCCGACCACGATAGGTAAGATGATTTTAAGTTTCTTCGACATATCGTATCCTCCCAAAATTTGCTGTTATCCCCAATTAGAATTGATTTATTTAACAAAAGTGGCCAAATAATTGCGAACAATCTATCCAGCCACTTTACTTGTATTATTTTAACTTGATTTCCTTTTTAGCAAGATTATCGTTGCTATAATCGTTAGGATCTTTAACCTTTAGTGTTACAGGTGTTTTAGTATCTTTTAATTTGTAGAATTTAACTGCTTTAACTTTACCGCCTTTATTAATTTCGTCAGTATCGTTATCGCCGTATTTTTTATCTAATTCACTATCGTAAGCATCCCCAGATCTTAATTCTCTTTTAACATCTTTAGAATCTTGGTAAGCTTCAAAGCTTAGATCGAATGCTGATGATGCCGTTACATCTTCTTTATCAGTTTTCTTTTTAACACCATAAACAATAGCAATATTTGGTTTGTCATCTTCTGCATATTTACTTGCATCAACGATTTCAGTATCTAAAATTTCAATGTCAAAATCTTTACTCGTTAATTTATCATTTTCGAATTTAGAGTCAGATTTCTTTTTATCATCGTCAGAAGAATCAACTTTAACAGAATCAGTTTTACCAGAATCTTTCTTGCTTTCAGATGATTTGTTTGATGAATCACTATCTGATGAGTCTTTAGAAGAATCATCTTTACCACCACATGCGGCTAATACTAGTACTGACGCAAATAGTAAAGCTGGTAATTTTTTCATAATTAAACCTCCCAATATTATAAAATGAATAGTGTGTAATGAAAATATTCACTTATTAATATTAAATGAATAATAAAATAATGAATATTTATGGTAATTAGTATAGCATTTAATTGTTGCTAAAGTAATACTTTATTTCAAAAAAAATTACGTTAAAATATGTTTATAGACTGAATGAATAAAAATAAAATAATTAGTTTTATTTTAAAATATAATAATCGTTATTTTGAATTTAAATACAGTAAATTCAATAGCGTTAAATTTAATTTTGGGTAATGTAATTGAGGCATTTCTAGATAAATATCTAGATTAAAAAGATCATTCGTTATGTTGATAATTTAATAAGCTTAATACATTTAGTTGATTGCTAGAATGGTTTAAAAAACTTGTAAATATCTAATTATGATTTATTAATTCAAGGAGGATAAATATGAAAAGGTTCGCATTAATACTGAGAATATTTGCTATTTTAGTTCTCGTTGAAATTATCATTTTTATAGGTGCATTGTGTACTCATTTATATTTCCAACATCAATATATACAGAAAGAAGAGAAACGGATTGAATTGTTTTTAAAATATAACTTTAAAAATATTAATAGTACAACAGTATATAAGAGTAATAGTGATTCACCGCTAGGAAGTTATCATATTATCGTTCGTATTAATGGGGAGAAAAATAAAGAATTAAATTATGATGGTGAATGCGGGAACTATAAACCAAAATTCAATGGAGAGGAGTATATTTTAAACGGTAATCTAAAAAAGAAGAAAGCAAATAGAAAGATAAAATTAGTAAAAGATATATTAAAAGAAAAAAATACCAATTCTGTTAATGATGCCTTAAAGAAATTAAAATCGGAAGGTGAACAACATGAAGAGAATAACTAAGAGGAAGACATTAATGCTTATTGCTATTCTATCAACAATAATGAGCAGTTTCGTTATATTGATAACTGTGGGGAATATACTATTTATATTTGGTTGGGGATTATTTCCATATTGGACGCCTATTGCATCTACAATTGTTGTCTTCGGCAGTTTTATATTATCTTTTTCACTAAAATATATTAAACATAAATATCTAAAGTTTTTCTTTTCAATACATATAATCGCTAATTTTCTATTATTTTTTGTAAATATAATGTCAATTTGCTCAGTACAATTAATTTAAGCAATTTAAAAATATGATTTTTTGAGGGGATAATATGAAAGATATTAAAAAGATAAATAAAATGTTTTTTTCGTTTGAGATTATTCCTTTTATTATGTTTGTTTTGTTAATGTTTGCACCGATGTTAGCAGAATTAATGAATAATCGCTTGCAGTACGGTTGGGATTTTAGTGATAAAGTTGCTTTATATTCTTATATTTCAATTATGAGTGTATATGTTATTACCATATTGTTAGAAATTATTTTTTATTTTAAAATACTGAAAAATTATCAATATGATCAAACAAATGTTGAATTAGCCAATAGAGTTAAAGTCACAAAGGTATTGTCAATTTTATATATGATTCCAGGTTTATATGCGATTCCATTTTATTTTAGATTTTTACATGTTCGCTCATTTAGAGAAAATAAAAAGTCGGGACAACCTGCTTATCATTTTTGGGAATGCTTTATAAAACCTGATAGAAAACCATTTGAGTTGAAAGACATTTTTACCAAAAACCGTTGATTAAGGAGTTAATAATGGAAAAACTAATTTTAGGTGTTTTAGTTATATTGATAAGTATATTGAATAGTGGTTGTAGTGATAATCAAGAGGAAAACAAATATCAAAGTAAAATAAATAAAATTATGGAAATTCAGCAAGAAACACATAAAGAAATGGTAAAAAAAGATGATGAATTCATACCAGAATTTGATAAAGATAAAGTAAACACATACGTATTTGATGAAGGTAAACTTATTATAATAAGTTATAAAGCATTCAAAAATAGTGGTAATCTGTTTTTTATACCTTATGTATTTAAAGATGACAAAATATACTATAAAGAGCATTTCGACGCAGAAACATATGTTAAAGAACATAAAGCTGATTATAAAGATATCAAAGTAAACTGAATTATAGGAGAGAGAAAATGGAAAAATTAATTAAAGTGACGTCTTTAATTGGCGTTATCATTCAAAGCTTTTTAACATTATTGTTTTTATTATTTTTAATTTTATCAGCTACAGGCATTATACAACCGGATTTAACTACAACAGTTAATGGAAAGGAAACAGTACAAAGTCCAGAAACAGCTCAAGCAACATTCGTTACGGTATTTGCCGTTTTATTTGTTATTTCTTTAGTTTCAGATTTATTAGGTATTTTCGCTATGAAAAAGTTATTTGTTAATAATAAAATGAGCGGTATTTTGCATATTATTGGAGCAGTGATCAGTGCTAATCTATTAACATTTATTGTTTGGTTAATCAGTGGTATTTCTATCTTAAGTTATAACAAAACGAGAAAAGAAGTGTCGTAGTATGAAATATACTTGGTGGATACTTTTAACAATTGAAGGTATTTTAAGTTTAATAAGTGTATATGGATTTATTCTATGTGTAGGTAGCTTTGGAATGGTAGCACTGAATGTTATGTGGTTATTTGTCTACACACCACATAAAAATTCAAAAGCACTTGAATCTGTATCAAAACCAACGATATATTTGTCAATCATTGGAACATACGCTTTCATAACGTTGATGTCCATTCTATATTACTTTGTAATGAAGACTGATTTTATGGAAATAGGTTTAAAATTATATGGAGAAACATTTAATATATTAGGATTACCATTATTTATCATTGGCATTGTTTTATTTACTATTGGTACATGGTTTGTATATAAAATACAACAATCACGATTAAGACAATAAAATGAATAGAATGTGAATTAGGACGTTACATAGCATAGGGATGGAGAGAGATGGAAATGAATTTACAAAAAAGATCAATAGAATCAATTCAACATTCACATTTAATAGGATTATCATTAGTGAATTTCATTATTTTTGCATTTTACTATTTTATATATGCAGGTCCAGGTATAAAAGGGAATATGCCTTTATATATGAAAATATATTTAATAGGGTCATTACTATTATGGTTGCTTCTTTATTTACAAGAACGCGAATATATTTTTAAAGATTATAATCGAAAAAATTATAAGTTCAGAGTTGCAATATATATGACCATCAATTTGCTTTCAGGGTACAACATTCCATTTTTAATTAGTTCTGCTTATGCTTTTTATTTTGCAGATTCTCGAGAAGATACTTTTACTTATTGGTTATTAATTTGCGGACTCATAATAGTTTCTGCTATAGGTCTATTCTTCTTTTGTTTAGGAGAATTTGAAATGTTTGGTATCCAAAGCGGTAGTTTTATTAGAATGTTTGGAATTCTAGTTATCTTATTATCTTTTGGACTATTGTTATATGTATCATTAATTGTTCCGGTTGATTCTGAAGAAAATAGAACGATTTGGATGGGGATGATAATGCTCTTTTGTAGTCATTTGTTAATTGGACGAACATATTTTTATCTTGGTCTGTTAGAATATGATATTAAGGAAGAAGGATTAAATTTATAGGTATTATAATTATTAAATTTTGAATTCTCAAAGCTTTAAAGGTTAAAAATAGAGTTTTTTAATTAATACATTAACCCTCATACAATAAGAACGCCAACTACCACAATAAATCATGGTAGTTGGCTTTTTTGATATTTAACAATAGTAATTAAGACAGATTTCTCAATGATATTGTGGCATGGGAATAAGTTATGCTATTTTATTTCATTCTATGATGATGTGACGTCACTGCTAAAGAAGTCGAATAGGTTTTTAGGTTGATCTGTGTTATCGACATTGCCTTCTAAGAAGTCTGAACCTGGCCCGTATGCGTATGTGTTAACGTCTTCGCCAGTATGACCGTATGTTGTCCAACCTGTTCTTGATTTGTCGTTAATAGGTTTTTGGATAGAGTCTTGTAGTTTGCCTTGTTGTTTTTCGATTTTTGGATCGTCTTCGTTTTTGGCTTTATCTTTTACATCTTTTAATTTATCTGCTTCGTCTTTGATTTTATCTATTTGTTTAGACTTCACGTCAAAGCCATATCCGTTCTTGATGACTTTTTCTAAATCTTTACCCTCTGCAATTTGTTCTGTCATATGTGCACCTGATTTGTTCATTTTATGAATAGCATCAGGATTCCATTTATATTCTTCCCCACTACCAATTGTCATACCACCAGTTGAATGGTCTGCCGTTGCGATAACTAAAGTATCATCACGATTTTCAGCGTATGACATTGCATTTTCAAATGCTTTGTTGAAACCGTCCATTTCTGACATGACACCTGTGACATCATTAGCGTGGGCTGTTTTATCGATTGAAGCACCTTCTACCATTAAGAAGAAGCCGTTATTATTTTTCTCAAGTTTATTTAATGCACTTTGTTGCATATCAGCTAACATCGGATTTTTCTTAGGTGCATCGATTTGTAGTGGCATGTTCTCTTCTGCAAATAGACCTAATACTTGGTCGCTTTTAGACTTAGCTAATTCATTTTTATTTGATACGACGTCATAACCGTCTTTTTTGAATTTTTTATCTAGGTTTCCATTTTCTTTACCAAAGTATTTAGAGCCACCACCAAGAAGTACATCTACTTTATGTTGGCCGTTGATTTTATCATTGTAAAATTGTTTAGCAATTTCATCTTTTTTATCACGGTCGTCAACATGTGCAGCATATGCAGCGGGTGTAGCGTCAGTAATTTCCGCAGTCGAAACTAATCCCGTAGACTTACCGCTTTCTTTTGCTTGTTCTAATACTGTTTTTTGAGCTTGTTTGTTATTATCTACACCGATAGCACCATTAAATGTTTTCTTACCAGTACTAAGTGCTGTACCAGCAGCTGCTGAGTCGGTAATATTTTCTTTATCATCATCGTTATGTACGCGCATTGTTCCTTTAAGATAGTTGTCGAAAGCTGTTTTATCCATCTCTTTAGTTTTAGGATTATCAGCGTAGTAACGGTAGGCTGTATTAAATGATGGTCCCATGCCATCCCCAATTAAGAAGATTACATTCTTAGGATTTTTAGTATTACCCATGGCAATGGCTTCGCTATTGTTAGCATTTTGACTATCTGGTGCTTGACCACCTGCTGAAGCTAGTATTGGATGACTTGTGCTAAATAAAGTCGTCGTTAAAATTGAACCTGCAATAGTCATCTTTCCCCATTTTGAATTTAAAAACATATAAGCGTTCCTCCCAATATTATATATAATTGTTACATTAATAGGATAAAATAATTAAATTGATTTGAAGTAATTAAGTTAATGTTTTGTAAATTCATATTAAATTCCAAGGATGTAAATATACATTTGTATTAATGCATCATTTTATATTTGATGATTTTATAAAGAATTTCAATCGTTATAAATATGATTAGATCAATAATATGGACTACTAACATTTAGTAAAGTATTGAAAATTAAACCAACCCAATTATTCGCGTTATCATTGGGTAAGCGTTATAATTCATTTGATTTAAATATAAATGTAGTTTGAGGTGTTTTATATCTCTTGCTGTAAGGAGGCTTTTTTATATGACTCAATCTAAACCAGTCATTGCTTTTGAAGAACATTTTGTTATAGAGGAGTTAGATTCTTTTAAAGATGAAGATCCTAATGGTCCACATGCGAAAGCGGTAGCACCTATCATGAACCGTTTGAAGAACTTAGGTGACAATCGTATTGCTGAAATGGATGAAGCGGGTGTGGCAAAACAAATAGTGTCTTTAACTGCACCTGGTACACAACAATTAGAGAGAGATGAGGCAATCCAACTGTCTACTAAGGCAAATAATTTACTTGGTGAAGCAGTTCAAAAGCATCCTGAAAGACTTGCTGGATTCGCAACGCTACCCACCATTGAGCCAGAATTAGCCGCACAAGAATTAGAGCGTACTGTGAATGAATTTGGATTTAAAGGCGCGATTATAAATGGCCATACATTAGGAGAATATTTAGATCATCCTAAATTTGAAATAATCTTTGAAAAGGCTGAACAATTAAATGTACCTATCTATTTACATCCAGCCATTCCGCCTGACAATGTGATCGATACGTATTACAAAGGTAATTATTCAAGTGATGTTGCAATGCAATTTGCTTCTGCTGGATGGGGTTGGCATATCGAAACAGCTATTCACTTAATTCGCATCGTGTTGAGTGGTACATTTGATAAATATCCCAATTTAAAAATAGTGACAGGACATATTGGGGAAGGTGTATTATACGCACTTCAAAGATTGGATACTTTAATTCCACCACAATTGTCTCATCTAAAGAAAAAAGTCAGTGATTATCTTAAAGAGAATATTTATTATTCAATTTCTGGTTATACTTATGCACCACCATTTATGCAAATGTATGAACAAGTAGGTGCTGATCATATTTTATATTCTAGTGACTATCCATATGTTTCTATGAAAGATACATTAGATTTTGTTGATCAATTAGATATCAGTGAGGAAGATAAAGATAAGATTTTATACAAAAATGCACAGCAATTATTTAATTTATAGAGGAGTATGATATTAATGGATAATCAATTAGAGCCACTTAATCCTAAAAACGTAGCATTTATAGCTGTAGATTTACAGAAAGATTTACCGATGACGTATCACCCCTATCCATACGCTACAATCACTGAAAATGCGGGTAAATTAGCACGTGCATTTGAACAAGCAGGTGCATTGAATGTCTTTTTCAAAGTTGGTACTACAGATGGTAAGGATATGTTAAATCCAATTGCCGATAGAAGTATGGTGGCTAAAGGAGCTGCTGATATTGGTGACCGTCAAAAATTTGATCAGTTAACACCTGAATTAGATTGTATTAAGCATGCACTCCGTATTACAAAACATCAATGGGGTAGCTTTTATGGTACGGAATTAGATTTACAATTAAGACGTCGCGGTATAGATACTATTGTCTTAAGTGGTGTTGCGACAGGTTTCGGTGTAGATACAACAGCTAGAGAAGCGTATCAACATGGGTATCATATTATTTTTGCTGAAGATGCGATGGGCGCATTGTCAGCACAAGAATATGAGTATGAAGTAAACTATATATTCCCATTCATGGGGCGTGTACGTAAAACAGACGATATTATTAACGCAGGTTGGTCAGAATAACGTCAGTCTAAAATAGAATAATAGAATCAAAACAAAAGTCATTTTTAGTTTTATAGCTAAAGATGGCTTTTATGTGTTTAGTGGAAAATGGCTATCGGGTAGTATGAATGAATAGATGATTCAAATACTAAGGAGAATGATTAATGAAACAAGCACAAGACTTAAAAAAGACATTATTTCAATTAGATGGTCAAAAGTACGGTGCTTATAAACGTATTAAAAATGTCTATGATTTTAATGACTTTCAATTAGCCATTGATCATATACAAGTGGATCCATATGCGCCGCCATCTAAAATAAGATTAATCATTGATAGAGATATTGTAGGGATACCAGATAAATATTTAGATTCTGAAGATAAGCGTGTAGCTGTTGCTGACTTTTTAACAAGAAATGTCGCACATGTATTGAAATCGTTAGTTTCTAAATCAAAGGGACAACACAAATTATTGATAGATCGTTGCGGTCAAGAAATGTTGAAAAGAACATCAGTAGTAATTAACAACAATAATATAGAGGTGCGTCTTGAGGTAGGTCTTCCAGCTGCAGGACGCAAAATATTAGGCAAAGCTGCAGCAACAACACTGACCGAACTATTACCTCAGCTTGTATCTCAGGCACTTAACTATCAACAAATTGATCAAGCATCTTTAAAACAACAGGTTGAATTAAAATTAAATCAAACTTATATTAGAGCGCAACTTGAGCAACAAGGACTTATCGCATTTGTAGCTAATGGTGCCATATTACCGAGGAAAAGTGGTATATCTGATGGACCAATGTCCAAGGCTAAATCATTTATAAGTCCTAAGTCATTTGAGACGACTATGCATGCGCCGTATGGTGAAGCGGTGAAAGGTATGGGAATACCTAAAGGCATTACCCTTATTGTGGGTGGTGGCTATCATGGTAAGTCAACATTATTACAAGCGTTAGAGAGAGGTGTCTATGACCATATTGCAGGTGATGGACGAGAATATGTTATTACCAACGACAGTGCCATGAAGATTCGCGCTGAAGACGGTCGTAGCGTTGAAAAAGTTAATATACAACCATTTATTGATCATCTACCAGGTAAAAAAGACACAAGTCAATTTTCAACAGATAATGCAAGTGGTAGTACATCACAAGCCACCAATGTGATGGAAGCACTTGAAGCACAATCCAAGGTGATGTTAATTGATGAAGATACTTCAGCTACGAATTTTATGATTCGTGATGGCCGTATGCAAAAGTTAATATCGCTCGAGAAAGAACCCATTACACCATTTTCAAATAAAGTGAAACCATTATATGATGACTATGATGTATCGACTATTTTAATTGTAGGTGGATCAGGCGATTACTTTGAAGTTGCTGATCAAGTACTGATGATGGATGAATATATACTCAAAGATGTCACTGAAGAAGCTAAGGCAATAGCGCATTCCACTGGATATGAACGAGATATGATTTCACAACAATCATTTGGTAACATCCCGTCAAGAGTACCACTTACGTCAAGTTTTACTAAAAAGGGTAAAGACGGTCGATTAAAAGCAAAAGGCCAACATGCAGTGATGTATGGTAAAGAAGCGATTGATATATCTGGATTAGAACAATTAGTAGATGATAGTCAGACTAATTGTTTGGCAATGATGTTAGATTATATGCAACGTCATAAGGTGAATAACGAGCAGACGATTGTAGAGATAATCGATGCAGTTTATCAATTGATTGACGAACAAGGGTTAGAAGCTATGTCACATCATCATGGTCATCCAGGTAATTTAGCCTTACCACGTAAACAAGAATTGATAGGTACGTTGAATCGCTATAGAGGGTTGCGTATCAAATAGATAATATAAAAATAAGACAATGCGCATGTGTCTAGAAGTACGTGAAGTACTTAGATAACATGCGCATTAATGTATGATAGAAGTTATTTAATAAAAGGTTTGTTGTCATTATATTCTGCTTCAGTCATCAATCTACTTTTTCGTTGGATACCGTAATCTTCTTTGAAACAGTGCTCTCCTACTTTTAAATAGGGTACTACAGTTGCTCTGAATTTTACTTTTTTATAAAGAAGTGAAAAACCAATGTCATAATATTTTTGCCTCTCAAACAACCATATATGGTCAATCATAGCGCCATTAATTTGGACATCTTTGACATTGCGCAAATATGGAATATCGCGATTCAATTTATTTTTATAGCCCACATATTCAACTCTACCAGTGACTACGACATTTTTATTACGAAATGGTCTTAATTGTTCCCTAATCATCTATGTTCCCCTTAAAATATCACTTATTAATGAAATAATATCACAAAATTATAAAAAGTGATCAAATATCATTTGGTATAAATAAAAAAGTAGTGCTATTGAAGTGATTTGTGCTATTGATTACATTTGATGTTGTAGGGAATATTAAATTAATTAAAAAAACCTTCATCGGATAAGTTGATGAAGGTCAGTGCGTTGTTATTTTCGAATTAAAGCTAGAATACCAGCAACTAAAATTAAAATACCTGATAAGATACCAAAGAAACCGATAAAGATGAAGTTTAAAAGGCCACCAATAACTAATAAAACACCCATTAAAACTCTTTTCTTATTGATGATACAACTTAAGATTAAAGTGATAATACATGTAAGGATGACAGCGACACCTAGTCCGAAAACTTGTCCGCTATCTGAAGCTTCAAATTCATTACCGATACTACCCACCATAATCGCAAATAATCCACCAAGCATACCGAAAATACTTCCCATAATACCTAGAATCATTTCCGCTACTCGGTTTGTTGGTCTTTCAAACTGATAATTATCCGTTATGTCACCTCGTTATTTTTCATAACTTAAATATATACTATTAAAAAAATTAAATAAATAGTTTTGTAACAATCTTTTAAATATTAAATACTTAATTTTAACAAAAACATTCAAATCACAAAAAGAAGTTGGACGCATTTTAATAATGTGTCTAACTTTATTTGAAAAACGATTCGTTTTAACTATGATTGTCTTTAAACGCTCTAACAAAATAATAAATACTAATACATGCGATAATAAGAAATGGAATAAATACAGATAAACTAAAACCATGGATGATATTCCAAACAATCATGACAATTGCTAATAAACAGACAACCACACACGCTAACATTTCAATTTTACGTAGCATGATGTATAACCTCCAATGTATTTAAAACATGGTATTGTAAATATATAATGATTCTAATAGTTTAATTATAAAGTAATTTATAATGTTGTTAAAATAATTAAATATGAAAGATTACTCATTAAAAAGTTATAAAGAAAAGGTAGGTCTTAATATGTCATATAACGCATTAATCGTTGAAGATGATATAGATATAGCACATATTTTATCTTTAACTCTTACAAAGATGACGGTACATACAACTATTAATTATTCAGGTCAAGAAGCGCTTCAAACATTAAAAAATAATCAATTTGATTTAGTGATTTTAGATTTGATGTTACCAGAATTAAGTGGTGAAGAATTGCTCCCATATATAAAAGAAAATACATATAGCAAAGTTATAGTTATATCTGCTAAGACTGATGTAGAAGAAAAAGTAAAACTATTAGATTTAGGTGCAGATGATTATATGACTAAGCCATTCGATGCTAAAGAAGTAACAGCTCGTGTTTCAGTTCAACTGAGAAATTTAGATAACAAACCTCAAATGGAGCAACTTAAATGGAAAAATCTTACTTTGGACATTAGTAAGTATCAAATGTTCTATAAAGATACTGAAATTAATTTAACTAATTCAGAGGTCGAGATTATGAAGTTGTTAATGCAATATCCTGAGAAGGCATTTTCAAAGCAAAAGATTTATGAATCCATACAAGGTATTTATTTAGGTGATGACAATACCATCAATGTACATATATCTAATATTAGAAAGAAGATAGCGCTGCATACAACTGAAACATATATACAAACAGTGTGGGGGATTGGGTTTATGTTGATCTAAAATCTTTATGATTTCTTTATATTTTACTTAAAGGAACTTAAGGAATATTTCGTTATGTTAAGTGTAAGAATAGCGAAGGAGATGATTAAATGAATCCAGTCTTACAAACAAAGCAATTATCTAAAAAGTTTAAACATGACTATGGGTTACAACCTACCGATTTCAATCTTTATGAAGGAGAAATATGCGCGATTATCGGACGAAATGGCGCAGGTAAATCGACGTTATTTAAATTAATTGCGAATCAAATTCATCCTACGAGTGGTAGTATCAAATTGTTTGGAGAAGATGGCTATAATATTAATAATCAGGGGCGAAAAAGAGTAGGATTTATGATTGAAACACCAGAATTTATATCTAATTTTACTGCTTATCAAAATCTATACTATTTTAGTATTCAACGTGGTGTTACGAACAATGAAAAAATAGAAGAAGTATTAACGCTAGTGGGTTTGAAGAATATCACTAAAAAGGTAAAGCAATATTCATTAGGAATGAAGCAAAGGCTTGGTATAGCTTTGGCTTTATTGACAGGGCCAGATATATTAGTACTAGATGAACCGATTAATGGATTAGATGCACAAGGTATTAAACGTTTTCGAGATTTAATTTTAAAATTAAACGAAGAGAATGGAATTACAATATTAATATCTAGCCATATTTTAAATGAACTACAACAGCTTGCGTATCGATTTGTATTCATTGAAAAGGGTGAAATTATTGAAGATATAAGCAAAGAACAAATGCTCAGTAAAGGGAAGCGTCAATTGATAATAAAAGTTGATAAACCTGAAAGCGCAGTAAGAATATTAGAAGAACATATTGAAAATATTAAATATAAAGTATTGCATAATAAAGAAATTGTTATAGAACCACCCAATATAGAAAGTAGTGATATTAATCAGTTACTACTTAATAATAATATCGCAGTTGAAGAATTCAAGATTGAAACAACGAATTTGGAAGATTATTTCTTGAATAAGGGAGTGGAAAAATAGCATGATTAATTATATGAAAAGTGAGCTTTATAGAATATTTCATAGTAAAGGATTATATATATATTTAATTGTTTGTAATGTTCTAATGATACTTGCGGCACTCACATTATGTTATTTTGATAAAACGGAAAATAATTTTCCTTATGGTAATGCTAAGTTTTTCTATACTAATGTTATTACAGCTGGATTACTCATCTTGGTTATTGGTGCATCCATGAATATGTTAGTGAATAGTAAGCAAAACAAAGCTTTAAATAAAATTTCAATTTCTTTTGATACAGCAGTTGCATCTATTTATTGGGGCAAATTTATAGTTTATATCCTGAGTTTCTCAGTTTTATCTCTTATTAGTACTGTTGTAACAGTTATATTAGGTATCACATTATTTGATTTTGATCAAACAGCACTCACGAATTATTTAATAGCGTTAGTTAATATGGCTCCTATTGTATTTGGTGGTCTCGCTCTAGCCCATGCTATTAATAGTTTTAAAGCTAATCTTGCAATAGTTATCATTATTATTAGTATTTTTTACTATCAATCGGCAATGATATTACAAGTATTGACGATGATCAGTCATAAATTTGATGTTATTTATGATAATTCTCCAACAGAGCTATTTAATCAAAACTTTAAAGCATTTATGCAGGAGTCAAGTCAGTTTGGGATTCATTATTGGTTAATAGGTGTATTATTAGGATTGATGTTTTTAATGGTAGGTTATTTAATTTATAGAAATAAAGAGTTTATAGACTAATTTAAGGAAGTTATTAAATGATAATCAGTATTATATTAGCGCTCATTCTTGTTGTTATAATTTATAAATATTTATTGTTGAAATATGATATGACTCAATTAACGAAACAATTGAAATATATAAAACATCATATTAATTCGAATCAAATTATTCGAACTAATACTCATCATAAACATTCAGTTAACCTGATTAATGAAATCAATGATGTGTTAAATGCAAAGAGAAAAGAAGTTGTGAAATATAAGCAACAGGAATTACTGTTAAATCAAGAGATTACCAATATATCTCATGATATTCGAACACCTTTAACAGCTATTAAAGGATATGCTAACTTTATGCAGGAGATTGAAACAATAGATGAAGTCAATCGTTATGCTAAGGTGATTAATAGTAAAACAGATAACCTTATCAATATGGTGGATCTATTTCATGAAATGACTAAATTAAATTCAGGAGATTATGCTTTAAATATACAAGAAATTAATATTGATGAATGTTTAAAAGAACAATTTTTATCGTATTTCAACCAATTTGATAACAAGTCTATTAATGTATTATTTAATGAGGATGGTACGCACTTAGTCAAAGCTGATCGAGTATGTTTAGAACGGATTATCAATAATTTAATATCAAATATTCTTAAATATGGTAAGACATATGCGAAAATTAAAGTTTTCGATAACAAAGACAGGGTGCTTATTGAAATACAAAATGATACTGATGAACCATTAAGTGATGGTGATCAAACTAACTTATTCAAAAGATCTCAAACACTTGATGCCAGTAGACATAATGGTAGTACGGGATTAGGTTTATACATGGTTAAGCGATTAGTAGAAGTACAGAATGGTAGAATTACAGCTGCTTACCAAAATAATCAGTTCTATATATCTATTGAATTGCCAAGAGTAAATAGACAAAAATAATGAAAAGATGTAAAAATAAATTAAAACCTGTTCTCAACAACGTCGTTGGGAACAGGTTTGTTATTGTTATTGGGCTTGTAACACACCGTCTTGCATGTGATAGACTTTGTCGCAGAATTGGGTTAATCGCTCGTCGTGGGTAACGATGATGCATGTTTTGTTTCGCTGCTTTGTTTGATGTTCTAAGATTTTCATAACGGCCATCGCGTTGTCTTATCTAACGAAGCAGTGGGTTCATCGGCCAATATGATTGATGGGTTAGTATAGATTGCTTTGGCAATGGCAACACGTTGCTTTTGACCACCTGATATTTCACTAGGGAGTTGGTTCTCTATTTCGGTGAGGCCTAATTGATTTAGTAAATCTTTATATTCATCTTTATTGAGTACATCTTTTTTATACTTTTCAAGTAACTGAAATTGTTGTTTAACCGTTAAAAATGGTACTAAATTAGTGGATTGTAGAATAAATCCAATTTCTTGAATTCTAATACGGGCAAGGGCCTTTTGTTTTAATTGGGTAATATTTTGTTGATTAATCCATATGTCACCCGTAGTAGTTGTTTGTAATGCACCTGCCATTGTTAAAAAAGTGCTTTTCCCAGAACCAGATGGCCCTACAATGGCGATGAGTTCGCCTTGATTAAACGACAAATCAGTTGATTTAACAGCTTCTATCGTTTGGTTACCATCTTTAAATGATTTTGTGACAGCTTTAAATTGTAACATCTGCATACTCCTTTCTATCCAATTGCTTTCAATGGATCAATTTTTCTAATAGATAAGACTGAAAATAGACTTCCTAATAATGAAATAATGATGAGTACTACACCAAATATAAGTAGTGTAATCATATTAAACTGTATTGGAACAGCATCAGGCAGGATAGTGCTTGTTAATAATGTTAGTATCAGTCCAATTGCCGTACCAATCAGTGACAATATAAAGGTTTGTGCTAATACCATTTTAGCTAGATAGGTATTAGTGAAGCCTTGTGCTTTTAAGACGCCGAATAGATTTGTCTTTTGTAGCGTCATGACATATAAGAACACACCGATAACCGTTGCTGAAATCACAAATAGGAAAGAAATCATAAAGTTTAAAGTTAGATTTTGAGCTTTATAACCCGGTAAATTTTCAATAAATGCATTGATAGATACGCCTTCTAAATCACTATCGAGTTTATGATCTTTCCAATTTTTATCTTTCACGACAATGGCATTGGTTTTATCTTTTGATAGCGCTGGATTGATCTTTTCAATCGTTTTGTTATTAGAAAAAATCACTGGTGATGCATTGTACTTCGCACTTTCTGTAATACCTACGACCTTCAATTTTTCGTCTGATTGTGACAATGATAATGTATCGCCAACTTTGAATCCTTTATCTTTAAGGGTTTGGTCAATCACCACTTCATTGGTCTTTTTTACTTGATGCCCGTCAACTAATTTTGGCACTAAAAATGAATGAGATGTCACACCGAAGAGTAAGGCATTTTCTTCTTTTTGTTTATTAGAAACGATGACACCTTGTTGTTTCAATGGTGTTGCTTGTTTGAAGTCGTCTTTCACTTTGGATTGATCAAATACAGATTGTTCTACAGTTTGATTGGCATCTTTGTTTAAAATAATAGCGTCAGCATGCCATTTTTCAATGCCTTCTGTATTCATTTTGATTAACCCGTTTGCCAGTCCAGATAATAAAAATAATAAATAGCTAATGAGTACTAAAATCCCAATAATTAAACTGAACTTAAGTTTGTTTCTTTTAATTTCATTCCAGGCTAAGAACATTAGGTTGTATCCTCCTTTGTAAATAGATAAGGCCGTTGTATAGCTTATCGTGATTAGATTACTTTAAGATACCATTTTTTGCGCTTATTTCATAAAATTTCGGTTGATTTAAAATAATAACAAAACATTGGTAATATTCATATAATTAGTTGAATGTCATATAACCTGTTATAATCAAAGCTCAAATAAGTTAACCTGAGGAGGTTAAATATGAATGAACAAGTCTTGGTCACAGGTGGTAGCGGGTTCTTAGGAATGCGTATCATTAGTGAACTATTAAAAGATGGCTATGAGGTACGTACGACGTTACGTTCTTTAGATAAAAAGAAACAAGTAATTAAAACATTAAATGATCATCACATAAAAACTGAAAAGTTATCATTTGTAGAAGCGGATTTATCAAAGGATGAACATTGGAATGAAGCGATGAAAGATTGTAAATATGTATTGAGTGTCGCTTCACCAGTATTCTTTGATATTCCAGAAGATGAAACGGAAGTCATTAGACCAGCGATTGAAGGTATCCAACGAATTTTGAGAGCAGCGGAGAAAGCGAATGTGAAACGTGTAGTGATGACGTCAAACTTTGGTGCTGTCGGATTTAGTAATAAAGACCAATCTAGTATCACTACCGAAGAAAACTGGACAAACCAAGATGAACCGGGATTGTCAGCTTATGAAAAATCTAAGTTATTAGCAGAGAAGGCGGCATGGGACTTTGTTAAGAATAAAGATAATGATTTAGAATTTGCGACGATAAACCCTGTAGCAATGTTAGGCCCATCATTAGATAGCCACGTATCGGGAAGTTTTAATATTATTAAAAATTTAGTCGACGGGTCATTAAAACGTGTGCCTAATATCCCATTAAATGTAGTTGATGTCAGAGATGTGGCGCGTTTACACATTTTAGCGATGACTACACCTGAGGCCAATAACCAACGATTTATCGCCACGGCAGACGGACAAATTTCAATGCCAGAAATTGCCCAATTAATTAAACATCAACGTCCTGAATTAGCTACTCAAACATCTACAAAGAAATTGCCTAATTTTGTATTAGGTTTAGGTGCGAAGTTTAATAAAGAGGCTAAAGAAGGTAAATTGTTACTTGATATGAATAGAAATGTAAGTAACGAACACGCTAAATCAATACTTGGTTGGCGCCCAATTGGAACACAAGAAGAGGCAATTCTAGAAGCGCTTGATAGTATGGCTAAATATAACTTGATTAAATAAATTAAAAAAGCAGTAGTAGGTCAGTGTTTAAAATGACTTACTACTGCTTTGATGTTGTATATCTATTTTCCTAATAATTTAACAACACGACGTTGTTGTTCTTTACCCGTTGGATCAGCTTGTGTTTTGAGTTCGGTAAATGCTTCAGACCAGTCTGATGTACGAGTACGAATAGGTGGTTCTTCCATTTCTAACGTATTAAGTATGACGATAGCGACTTCTTCAGAAGTTTGAGAGGACCCCGTGCCATAATTCTCTTTAAGACCGCCTAAGTATGAATCAAGGATTGGCTTGTACTCATCATCTTTAAGACCACCCGTAGACTGTAGTTGTGCCATCACATTATTTGTGAATTCTGATTGAATGCCACCTGGTTCGATGAGAGTGAATTTAATATTGAATTCTGGTTGAACGTAACTAGCCATCGCTTCCGTATAACCTTCCACACCGAATTTAGTTGCACAATAAATTTCGTTAAATGGTTGGCCTACAAGACCGCCAACAGAAGATATATTAATGATACGTCCGTCTCTTTGATTTCTCATATATGGTAAGACTGCTTTTGTCATACGAATGACGCCCATTAAGTTTAAATTCAATTGCCACATGATTTCATCATCTGATGCGAGTTCCGTTGTTTTAACAAAGCCAGCACCTGCGTTATTAATAAGGATATCAATACGACCTTCAGTATTGATAATGTCAGTAACGACTTGATTGATATGATCTAAGTTAGTAACATCTAGTTGTTTGACTTCTAAGTCGATACCGTCTTGCTGTGATAATTGCATGAGTGCATCTTGCTTTTCTAAATGACGCATCGTTGCGTATACTTTATATCCTTTTTTAGCCAGTAGTGAAGCAGTTTCTAAGCCTAAGCCTGTTGAAGACCCAGTAATTAATGCGATTTTTTTATTCATGAACGAATTCCCCGATTGTTATTTTTTAAATCTTTAGTTGCGATAAGTTTACGTGGTTATCAATGGAATAGCAAAGATTTAAGACCAACGTTGCTCAACTTTTCCGAATTTCCAAATCAGTGTTGAAATCAACCATGTGATTAAGAACAAACCAACCAAAATATAACCTAAATAGTCAAATTGAATGGATTGAATTAGTGACCAAAAGCCACCTGATAACGCCAATTTATCAGCCATAATTTGTAACAACTCTATTAGGCCAATTATTAAAGCTGCGATAACTGAAATGGTTGTAATTGTAATGTTGTAATAGATTTTACGAATAGGATTAAAGAATGCCCAGTTGTAGGCAGATTTCATCACTACACCATCTAAGGTATCTAATAAACTCATACCCGCCGCAAATAAAATAGGTAATGATAAGATACCTATAAATGAAATAGCTTGTTGAGAAGCACCAGATGATAACGCGAGCAATGCAATTTCGCTTGCTGTATCAAATCCTAAACCAAAGAGGAAACCTAATGGTAATACGTGCCAACTTCTACTGATGACTTTGAAGTAAGGTCCTACAAATCGAGTGATAAAGCCTCTAGATTCTAATAGCTCATTCACTTCCTCATCATCAATGCCCTTTTGTTTACGTAATTTCATAAATAATTGAACTAGAGATACTAGAATAATTAAATTTAAGATACCAATTAGAACTAAGAAAAATCCGGAAACTAACGTGCCAATCGTACCACCTATGTCTTGGAAATGGGGTAATTCACTTTTAGCCCATTTGACTGAGATACCTAGTAATACAGCCATTAAAAATACGACTGTAGAGTGACCGATTGAAAAGTAGAAACCGACACCTACAGGATCGCGACGTTGTTGTAATAACTTTCTAACTGTATTATCGATAGCAGCAATATGATCGGCATCGAAAGCATGACGTAAACCTAACGTATATGCCAATATACCCATGCCAAATAAAATATGATGATCTTTACCTACAAACCATAAAAAGCTAAATCCAATAATGTGTAGTAAGATGACAATACTTATGTATGGTAACCAACTTAATGATTGTCGTTGCATTGATTTCAAAATAATACCCTCTTTCTGATAAACGCATAGAAAATTTTATTAGTGTAACAAAAATGTTATGCCGAAAATAAATTAGTTTTAATTATTATTTAATTGATATTACAACGAAATAAGGTTAATAGATTAAACGTTTGAATGATTATATTGTCAGGTATAGATTAATGACAAGTTTTTAAATAAGGGGGATGACAAATGGTTGAACATCAAGGGTGTGTTAAATGCGGACATACTGAAGTCGAAGAGGGCACACTTTCTGCAACTGGTTCAGGGCTCTCAAAAGTTTTCGATTTACAACATAATAATTTTATAACGATTACTTGTAAAAATTGTGGTTATACGGAATTTTATAAAGATGATAAGAATAGAAAATCAGATATCATTGATCTCTTTTTCGGTGGCTAGTGACTGACTATGAGTCCTTAAATATACTATCTTTAATCATTGATAATGAGTATATGAATGAACATCCCAATTGTTGAATTAAGCGTTCAATATGTTGGGGTGTATTTTTATAAACAAACTATTGTTTTTCTGATTCATTTATTAGTAGACTGATATTATTATAACGATTGAGATGTGTGAAGGGAGGACTTTGATGAATAATGAATATAAAAAAGGCATATTTTTCGCACTAGGCGCATATGTTTTATGGGGCATTTTGCCTATATATTGGGAACTGATTCATCATATTGGTGCATTTGAAATTTTAGCCTTTAGAATTATCTTTTCAGCGATATTCATGATTTTTATTTTAATCATTGGCAAGAATCAAAGGCAAGCATTTATTCGAGATGTGAATCAATTGGTGACACATCCTATACAACTTGTAGCCATCGTCGTTGCTGGTTATGTGATAACGATTAACTGGGGAACGTTTATATGGGCAGTGACGAATGGGCATGTATTACAATCTAGTTTAGGTTATTATATTAATCCGTTAGTGAGTATCTTATTAGCGCTTATTTTCCTAAAAGAACGATTTAATAAATTTGAATGGTTAGCGATTCTATTTGCATTTATTGGCGTACTATACATGACACTGAAAGTAGGAGAATTCCCAATCGTGTCACTCATGTTGGCATTTTCATTTGGGATTTATGGATTATTGAAAAAGGTCGTCCATATCGATGCGATTAGTAGTATTACAGTAGAATGTATTGTCACGGCTCCTGCAGGATTAATTTATGTAGGGTACTTATGGCAACAACATCAACTTAGCTTTGGTATGAACATGTCATCTTTCTGGTTATTATTCTCTGGTGCGATTACAGCGATTCCTTTAATACTATTCTCAGCGGGCGCAAAACGTATTCCATTATCTTTAACAGGGTTCATCCAATATGTTGGACCGACCATTATGTTTGTTTTAGGTATCTTCTTATTTAACGAACCGTTTGATATCAATCAGTTGATTACGTTTATATTTATTTGGATAGGTATTGTGTTATATAGTACATCTCAATATTTAAAAATGAAAAGAAGACCAATTACAGAATAAGAAAAATCATCACCTTTACCCAAGAAAATGTGGTATAGGTGATGATTTTTTAAATTGATATTGAATTGATTAAAATATACCGATTAATTTCATCCATAATGAGCCTAAGCCAATCCAGATGATAAAGTAGACGAATCCTAATACGATATTCATTGTCCACCAACGTTTTTGTGTGATATAGCCTGAGCCATAAAGAATAGGTGCTGGACCACTACTATAGTGTGTTGTTGACACTAATAAGTTACCGAAGAACCCAAGGATTAAAGCACTGAATAATGGAGGTGCTCCGGCTGCGACTGCCACGCCTAATAATGCGGCATACATTGCACTGACATGTGCAGTTGCACTTGCGAATAAATAATGTGAATAGAAGAAAAATAGTATAAGTAACACAATGACAATTGGCCAACTTAAACCATGTAAGCTATGTGCAATCAATTGACTCAACCATGGAATAAATCCTAGTTGGTTTAACTGATCTGCCATGAGTACAAGTACTGAGAACCAAACTAATGTATTCCATGCGCCTGTTTCATTTAAAATATCTTTCCATGTTAAGACACCTGTAAGTAACAGTAATGCTAACGCAATAAACGCTGTTAATGTTGCATCAACATGGATAAAGCTACCTGTTACCCATAATGCTAATGCTACGATAAAGATACCTGTCATGAATTTTTCAGCAATGGATATAGGTCCCATATTGGCTAATTCATTTTCAGCCCACTGTTTGGCATTGGGTGTTTCCTTTACAGTAGGTGGATACATTTTATAAATAATAAATGGAACGACGATTAAGGATACTAGTCCAGGTACAAGTGCAGCTAAAAACCAATTCATCCACGTAATATGTACATGCGCAGTTTTTTCGGCTAAGTTTTGAGCTAGTGGATTACCTGCCATTGCAGTTAAGAACATTGCTGCTGTAATGAGGTTACCTTGGAATTCAGTGAAGATGAGAAAGGCACCCATTTTACGTTCTGTACCGTCTTTAGGACTTGAACCAAATGATTCAGACAGTGATTTAATAATAGGGAACATAATACCACCGGCACGTGCAGTATTACTTGGTGTAGCAGGTGCTAATATTAAATCGACACCCACTAATGAATAAGCTAAGCCCAAGGTCTTTTTACCGAACAGTTTGACGAATTGCAGTGCGATTCGACGACCTAAACCCGTTTTAACAAAGCCTCTTGAAATGAAGAATGCCATAGCAATAAGCCATATACTATTATTACCGAAGCCTTGGACAGCGGTCTTAATATCTACAACACCAACCAATACGGTTAACGTAAATCCAATAATAGATACGGCGCCAATGGGCATAGGTTGTGTGATACAAGCGATGATTGTAGCGACAAATATCGCAAACATATACCATGCTTGAGCATCTAGTGCATCTGGTTTGAAGGGGGTTAATGCCCATATGAGTAAACCAACTACAATAGGAAGAATAAACTTTTTGTATTTTACATTATTTTCCAAGATGAGTTTCCTTCTTTCTTTCTATTAGGAGATTCATTAATACACCACTAGGATAATCCTATTTATAGTGAATGTACAGAGGGTTTGAGTAATTAATTGAGAATCATTTTCGGTGATTTAGGACATAAAAAAGGACCTCACTTAACAAGTGACATCCTTTAAATGGTGATAACCTGAACTGTTGATTTAAGTACCAGATTATCAAAAGTATTGTTGTTTTATAATACGTGCCATTTCTTCAATTTTACCAGCGTGAAGCGGGATATGAATGGCATTTAACATTAATAGACCTTCCACTGTGGAGAATCCTGCAATGGGTTGATCTAACGTTTGCGCCAATTGTTCATCTGTTAATTGTCTTGCACGTTTAGGAATAGTTTGAATATCTTTTAAAATCTCATCGATACTCGGCACACCACCTTCAATTTGAGGCCAGTCAGCTGGTTTAGATCCAGGCGCAAATAGTTGTCTATAGCGTTCTAAATCAACCACATGTTGATTGCCTTTAGATAATGCATTTTCAAAAACAGTTAATACATGACCGAATTGCCAATGTATATTATTAGGAAATACGTCACTATCTTGATCTAAAATATCTTCAACTTTCCAACTATCATACATATTTACTAAATAATGAACACCCGTATCTATAACATCATAAACCGTATTCGTCATCATCCATCTCTCCTATGTATAAAAAATATACTTAATCGTTCTAATTGTGTTTACCCAGAATCATCATATCTTAGACATTACAAAATGAGTGTGATTGATAGTGAATAGTATGAAATGACTATCTTTTATTGTAAGATAGTTGACAAGAATAGATTTATGACTATCTTATATTATAAGATAGTAGTCGGAGGCGTTGATGATGTCAGTATCAAATCAAATGATGAAAGGACTGCTAGATGGCGCAATATTAGGATTAATAGCTAAAGGTGAAACATATGGTTATGAAATATTAGAAAAATTGCATGCCCATCAATTTCCTGAAATTAGTGATGGAAGTATTTATCCTGTACTCTTACGTTTGAGTAAAAAAGGATACGTAGAAACAACAGTTCGTAAATCTGATAATGGTGGGCCTAAAAGAAAATATTATACGATTACAGAAAGCGGCAAAGTAGAGTTAGCAGCATTTCAAGAGAAGTGGAAGTATTTAAACTCAGGTATGAATAATTTATTCGGGAGTGAATAGTTATGTTGAGTAAAGAATCGGAAAATTTCTTGGACAAATTAAGAGTCGAACTTCTTTTTAGAGGAAAAGACGAAGATGAAGTGAACGAGATAGACGATGAATTGCGAGATCATTTACTGACTGCTGAACAAAATGGTGAAGATGTACGTCCTATTATTCAGACGCCTGTAAAATCATATGCAGATCGTTTTGCTAAAGAAATGACATTGACACAGGGATTATATAAATATGTGATGTACTTTATAGTATTCTTATTGGCCATTTTTATGATACCTAGAATGCTTGATCAAGGTACGTTTGATGTGTCAGTATCACTCCTGCTTTATATTATAGGTGTATTCATTTTAGGTGTGGTTGTACAACTCGTAGTGATGAGGAAAGCGTTAGTTCGATGGGGAGATAAGAAAGAATCTTACATTGTGATCATAGGATTTGGTATAGGTGTTTATTTATTGATGATAGCTGGCGAATATTTATTAAGGCATTATCCAATCTATACTATGATTAAATTATCTAATATACAAAGTTTAGCGATTGGAATCATTTTACTCATTTTGACAATGATTGGTTGCTTTATAGTTAAACAGAAGATTTTCGCATTTATTATTTTAATAGTGTCTGCACCTAACTTAATTGCGCACCTTTTCACTGGAAGTATGAGTGGTAATCGTGAAACATTTATTATTATTTCCTCGGTGATACTGTTAATGATTAGTTGGGGATTCATAGGTTATTATATTTATAAGCTCTGGAAATTAAGAAAAGAAGATAAACGTGAATAATTCTATTAAAAGAGGTGGCAGTAGGATGTATAAGTATAAAAAGAGGAATCCTTTTTCTACCCAATCATCTCTAGTTTATGATGAAGGGAACCAACATATTGTTGATATACAGAAAGTTTTTCGTAATCCATTTGAAAGAATCGTAAGTATTGTCACATTATCTTTAAGATTTAGAAGATATGAATTGAGGAATTCAGCAGGAGAAATCATTGTCGAAGCTAGTGCAAAGTCTGTGTTAGAGGGTAAACATTTCGAGTTGTATTATCACGACAAGGGCAGCACACAAAAGATTTTATTTGATAAGAAAAGTAGTGGAACAAAGGATACGTATGGCATTATCAAATTAAATAATCGAATTTTAAATATATATGCCGATGAAAATAATCAGACGCACATGAAAGATGCTAAATTAGATCGTGATATTGCATATTGGAAACAAGTTGGAGACTACGCAGAAATACGTGGTGGAGAAGATCGGTTTTTTGAAGATCATAAGATCTTGTGCATTGCGATACTTCATATCTTTGCAGTGAATCATGTCTATACACGTCATAAAGGATGGTCAATGATAGGACCGCCTACGATATAAAAATTAGCCAAGAATGATAGGAGTAGGTCATTCTTGGCTATTTTTATATGAATTAATGTGTCTCACCTAAAGGGATTTTGATGTCATCATTTCTGTCAATTGCTCCGATTGCTGCGATTAAACCTTTAACAATTGTGTCCAATGACAATGAGGGTGATTGAGATGTTGATTCGACTTGTTCAGGAATATAGGGCACATGAATGAATCCGAATAGCAGGTTTGGAAAGCGTGTAGCATTTAAGTAACCGAGTTGATATAAAATATGATTACATACAAACGTACCTGCACTGTTTGATAGTTTTGCAGGGATGCCTTGTTGTTTGATATTTTCTGTCATTCGTTTAACAGGTAAATTTGAAAAATAAGCTGGTGCACCCTTAGGTTGTATAGGAATATCGATAGGTTGTTGTCCTTCATTATCAGCTATTCTGGCATCATCTATATTGATACCGATACGTTCAGGGGTGATTTCGGCACGCCCACCGGCTTGACCTACTGCAACGACGGCGTCATATTCTCCGCAATCTAACGCTTGTTGTATGACATTCATCACTTTATGAAAGACAGTTGGCACTTCTAACTTTGTAATATCATGTTGTCCGATATGGTCAGGCAATTGCTTAACCGCCTCCCAAGAAGGATTAACTTGATTGCCCTCAAATGGATCAAATCCAGTAACTAGAATCTTCATACGCCCACCTCAATAAATTAACATTTATTAAATCATAACACGATTAAGTATGGTTTAAGAGTATTATAGAATGAGTTAAATCTGATATGCATAATTGCGGATTTGAATATGAAAAGAATTTCACATCTAACCCTAAAAGAAATCGCTTACAATATAGATAGGAGGATTAAATATTGTTAAGTAACAGACAAACTAAAATTTTGTATTTCTTGTTGAAAACAGAATCATTTGTATCAATTGCCAGGTTAGCTGAAATGTTTGATATCTCACAACGTTCTATACAATATGATTTACAAAATATTGAAAGTTTTCAAGACAATAAACAATTCGTATTAATGAGGCATAAGTCATTAGGCGTAAAAGCTAAAACATTGGATCAAAAAATTTATGATTCGGAACTTGATAATTTATCAGAAATAGTTCATTTAACTAAAAACGAACGTAAGACAAATATACTGATTACACTTTTTGAAGCGACACAACCATTGTCATCTAATCATTTAGCAGAATTAATGAAAGTATCGAGACGAACGATTGTGAATGACCTTAAATTAGTACAACAATGGTTGGCATCTTACCATTTAGAAATGAAGTATATTCAAAACAAAGGATTTATTATCAATGGAGAAGAAGAAGCATTAAGACAAGCTTATGCAAATATAGTTAAAAATTATTTCAAAATGACTGTGCCTTATTTTCAAGATAACTTATTTTCTGAAGAAGAGTTAGCGATTGTGAGAAAAACGGTCATAGAAACGTTAAACGAAGAAGATTATCGACTCGTTCAATCTGCAGTAGATGGTTTAGTTTATCATATTATCATTGCTATACACAGATTGAAATTAAATTACTCAATCGATGTTCCAAAAGAAGAATATGAAAAAGTATGTGATACGGTTCAATATCGTATTTCACAAAAATTGAAAAAGAATTTAGAAATTAAATTTGATATTCAATTCTCTGAATCGGAAGCTATTTTTATAACATTACATTTGTTGAGTTCCAAAATTTCTAGTATCAAGGAAAATAATATAAATACTGGAGAACTAGAACAATTTTTAAATGAACTTATTAAACAAGTTAGCGTAGAAATAGGTGTAGATTTAAGAGAAAATAGCAAATTATTAAATGGTTTGATTGTTCATATACAACCTGCAATTCATAGAATGAAATTTAATCTGGTTGAGAAGAATCCTTTGAAAGAAGATATTAAAAAACAATACAAAAATGTTTATGACATAGTGAAGAGAAATATCCATGTCATTGAAGAAGCTTATGACATATCATTTACAGAAGATGAAATTGCATATATGACAGTGCACTTTGTATCAAGTATAGAACGCATTTCCACACAAAAAAGTAGTTATATCAAAGTAGTATTACTTTGTGGCTCTGGCATTGGAACCTCTCAATTACTGAAAAGTAAATTAGGCAATTTGTATCCTGAATTTGACGTGATTGATGCATTTTCGATTTATCAAATTGATGAAGAAGAATTGTTGAAAAAGGGTGTCGACTACATTATTTCTACAGTAGATTGTCATTTTGATGAAATACCAGTTGTTACGGTTGATACCTTTCTTAATAAAAGTTCAAGAGATCAATTGAACCAAATTGTGAATCAATATAGAGAATCTAAAGTCGTTCAATTAGAACAAATAGGAGAAAACCTTAGAGAACTATTACCAGAACACAGAATAACTAAAACTGAACATATGATTAATAAAGATAGGGCGATATATCAAGTGTCTGATTTATTATTACAAGATAATATTATTAAAAGTAGATATGCAGATGCGATTATAAAGCAAATGGAATCGTTTGGACCTTATATGGTAATTAGTCCTCATATAGCATTATTACATTCTGATACCACTTATGTTCAAAAAGGTGCTGGATTTGCAATGACATATGTAGACAACGGTATTCCATTCGGTCATCAGAAATATGACCCAGTTAAGGTGATTATTGTCCTAGCAACGAAAAAACCACATTTACATCTCAAAGCATTAGGACAATTGAGCCAACTATTAACGGATGATATTAAAAAGAAAGCTTTTTTAGAAGGCAATATACAAATGATAAATCAATATATAAATGAAATTTCAGAAGAAAGGATGAATTGAGTGACTTTAGATATTTTGACAGAGGACAAAATAGTTATAAAGGAAAAAGTATCGACTTGGTCCGAAGCTATAGAAATAGCAGCACAACCTTTATTAGATAATCATAGTATTAATAATAATTATGTAAGTGCAATGATAGAAAGTGTGAATGAAATGGGACCATATATTGTTATTGCACCAGAGATAGCTATTGCACATGCAAGGCCTGATAATAATGTAAAAGAAGTTGGATTAAGTCTTTTGAAACTTCATCAACACATT
The DNA here is from genome assembly GCF_057219715.1 of Staphylococcus sp. 510. NCBI lineage: Bacteria > Bacillati > Bacillota > Bacilli > Caryophanales > Staphylococcaceae > Staphylococcus > Staphylococcus sp. 510. The sequence goes on from NZ_JBXVVK010000002.1 coordinate 119,168, forward strand.
AATTTTGCTGAAGATAGTCATTATGCTTCACTCATTTTTGTCTTGAGTGCAATTGATAATACATCACATTTAACTATATTACAAAGTCTAGCAAGCGCATTAGGAAACCAAGCAATTGTAAATCAATTAGTGCAAGCTGAAAACAAGGAAGACATTTTAAAATTATTAAAGGAGAATGATTAATATGAAAATTTTAGTAGTATGCGGACACGGTTTAGGAAGTAGTTTTATGGTTGAAATGAATGCACAAGAAGCTTTGAAGAATTTAAATGCACCTTCGGATATTGAAGTCGAACATAGTGATATTATGACTGCTAGTCCAGAAATGGCAGACTTATTTATATGTGGTAGAGATTTGGAAGAAAATGCAGAACGTTTAGGTGATGTATTAGTTCTAGATAATATTTTAGATAAAGAAGAATTACAAAATAAATTGGAAAGTAAATTGAATGATTTAAATATGATTTAGGGAGGTGGACATATGAAAGCCATATTAGATTTTATAGTAGATATTTTAAGTCAACCAGCTATATTAGTAGCGCTTATAGCATTTGTTGGATTATTAGTTCAAAAGAAATCTGCTTCAGCAATTACTTCTGGTACGATTAAGACAATGTTAGGTTTCTTAATTTTAAGCGCAGGAGCTGAAGTTGTTTCTAAATCTCTTGAACCATTTGGGAAAATATTCCAACATGCATTTGGTGTTCAAGGAATCGTACCCAATAATGAAGCTATTATTTCGTTAGCTTTAAAAGATTATGGAACTACTGCAGCGCTTATCATGGTATTTGGTATGATTTTAAATATATTAATTGCTCGTGTTACAAATCTTAAGTATATATTCTTAACAGGACATCATACGTTTTATATGGCAGCATTTTTAGCTATTTTATTAACTGTAGGTCATATAAAAGGATATTTAACTGTAGTGATAGGATCAATAATTTTAGGATTAATTATGGCTATATTACCAGCTCTTGCTCAACCAACAATGAGAAAAATAACTGGCAATGATCAAGTCGCATTAGGTCATTTTGGTACTATTAGTTATTGGGCTGCTGGTGAAGTTGGTAAATTATTCAAAGGGAAATCTAAATCTACAGAAGATATTAAATTTCCTAAAGGTTTGAGTTTTTTAAGAGAAAGTACAATAAGTATTTCCATTACAATGGCATTGTTATATTTTATTGCTTCTTTATTTGCTGGAGTAAACTATGTAAATAAAATAAGTGATGGACAAAATTTTATAGTGTTTTCTGTAATACAAGGTGTTACATTCGCTGCAGGCGTATTTATTATTTTAACAGGAGTAAGGTTGATACTTGCAGAGATTGTACCAGCATTTAAAGGGATTTCTGAAAAAATTGTGCCTAACTCTAAACCTGCATTAGATTGCCCTATTGTCTTTCCTTACGCACAAAATGCAGTATTAATTGGATTCTTTGTAAGCTTTATTACTGGTGTTATCGGTATGTTTGTATTGTTTTTATTTGGTGGTGTAGTTATTTTACCTGGAGTAGTTGCACATTTCTTTTTAGGTGCTGCTTCAGCAGTATTTGGCAATGCAAGAGGTGGTATAAAAGGTGCAATTGCAGGGTCAGCTTTAAATGGTTTGTTAATAACATTTTTACCATTATTATTCTTACCTTTCTTAGGAGAACTTGGACTTGCATCAACAACATTCTCTGATACCGACTTTTTAGCTGTTGGAATTGTATTTGGTAACATCGTCAAGTTTACTGGTATCATTGGGGCTATTATCTTTATCGTTGTTATTGCTACAGTAGCTATATTATTAAAAGGGAAATCAGATAAAAGAGTAGAACAGTTATAAACCCAATGACTCAATAAAAAAACAGGTCGTAAAACGTATCGTTTTACGGCCTGTTTTAAATATTTTAATTATGCGTGTGCATGTTCTGGAACGTCTTTGAAGTTTTCTAAACGACGTTCCCATTCTTCATCACTAATATCATGTGTTGCAACGTAACGGTTGCGTTCATGTTTTGCACAGTCGTATGAGCATGCGCCTAAATATTTTTCTTCATTTTCTTCTGAAACAAGGATTTGTTTGTTACATTCTGGGTTGGCACAATTGATATAACGTTCGCAAGGTGTGCCGTCGAAATGTTCTTTACCGACCACTGTTTTCTCAACTTGGTTAACATCTACGCTAATACGTTCATCGAAGACATACATTTTACCATCCCAGTATTGGCCTTTGGTTTCTGGGTCTTTACCATAAGTTGCGATACCGCCGTGTAATTGACCAACGTTTTCGAAGCCTTCTTTAACTAACCAGCCTGAGAATTTTTCACAACGAATACCACCTGTACAATATGTGACAATGTTTTTACCGTCTAATTTGTCTTTGTTGTCGCGGATCCAATCTGGCAAGTCTCTGAAACGTGTAATGTCTGGACGCACAGCACCACGGAAATGACCTAAATCAAATTCGTAATCATTTCTAGCATCTAAGATGACTGTATTTTCATCTTCAAGTGCTTCTTTGAATTCTTTTGGTGAGTAGTATTTACCAGTTGTTTCACGTGGATCTACATCTTCTTCTAAATCAAGTGCAACAATTTCTTTTCTTGGACGTACGTGCATTTTCTTGAATGTGTGACCTTCAGCTTCGTCAATTTTGAATGTCATATCTTTAAAACGTTCGTCTGCATGCATATGTTCAATATATTTGTCTGTATCTTCTTTAGTACCTGATAGTGTACCGTTGATACCTTCTGTTGATACTAAGATACGTCCTTTTAAGTTATTCTCTTTACAGAAGTCTAAGTGTTCTGCAGCAAATGTTTCGGGATCTTCAATCGTTGTATATTTGTAATATAAAAGTACTCTATAATCCATTTTCTATTCTCCTCTAATCTCTTAATCTATGTGTTTTACATCATTATTTATGCATTGTTAAACGTTTCATTAATGTCTACGTATTTTTACACCATTATAATATTGTACCAAAATTAGCAAATGATTCAATATCTAAGCTTATAAATCATTCAAGTGACTGAGTATTTAAATGTATTTTACTAAGATATAAAACTGACAAAATAAGGCAATAATGATTTGAAAATGTTCTTATGTCACAGTATCAGTAAATGGGTTATATCCCTCAATGACTTTAAATTTAATTTCAGATAAAATAGTGATGATATCATTATATATGAAAGAAGGGGTATGAAAATGGAAAATAATGGTTTACCAACATTAAAGTATGAAGGACTATCGGCTAGTGTGGCGCCGATTGTTTCGGAAAGTGAATTGCAAACAATAACAGCGGAACCATGGGTGGAAATCTCGGATAAAGGATTGCAACTTGAGGGCTTAAACTTTGATCGTGATGGGCAATTATTCTTACTCGATGTCTTTGAAGGTAATATCTTTAAAGTTAATCCTGATACTAAAGAAGTGACACGTCCATTTAAATCGAAAAAAGAAAATCCAGCAGCTATTAAAATTCATAAAGACGGTCGATTATTTATATGTTATCTAGGGGATTTCAAATCGACAGGTGGCATATTTGCTACAACTGACAAAGGAGAACAATTTGAAGAGATTATTTCAGAATTAAATACGGAATATTGTATTGACGATATGGTATTTGATCGTAAAGGTGGCTTTTATTTTACTGATTTTAGAGGTTATTCAACTCATCCGCAAGGCGGTGTGTATTATGTATCACCAGATTTTCAAAAGGTGATACCTGTGATTCAAAATATTAGTGTCGCAAATGGTGTAGCCTTAAGTACAGATGAACGTGTGCTTTGGGTGACAGAAACGACTACGAACCGATTACACCGTATTGAATTAGAGGAAGATGGTGTGACAATTGCACCGTTCGGCGCGACGATTCCTTATTATTTTACTGGTCATGAAGGTCCAGATTCTTGTTGTATTGATAGTGATGATAATTTGTATGTTGCGATGTATGGACAAGGAAGAGTCTTAGTATTCAATAAAAAAGGCTATCCTATTGGACAAATTTTAATTCCAGGTCGAGATGAAGGTCATATGCTACGCTCTACGCATCCACAATTTATTCCCGGTACAAACCAACTTATTATTTGTTCAAATGATATTGAAATGGGTGGCGGATCGATGTTATACACGGTAAATGGATTTGCGAAAGGTCATCATAGTTTTCAATTTCATTAAATAAGAGTATGAAAAAAACGGTTTTCTACGTATATGTAGAAAACCGCTTTTTAATATATATTAGTCTTGAATAGAAAATTCTGCTGAAACTTCGAATTTTACTTCTCTACCTAACATTACGCCACCAGTTTCTAATGCTTGGTTAAAGCTAATGCCATATTTTTCTCTATCGATTTTACCAGTTACGATGAAACCTGTTACTTGTTCACCGTTCATAGGATTTTTACTTACGCCATTATATTCAACGTCGAATTTTTCTTCGTGTGTTTCGCCTTTGATTGTTAAGTCGCCAACAACACTATTTTCACTTACTTCTTTAGATACGAAAGTGATTTTGTCGAATTCATCAGTACCGAAGAAATCGCCTGTTTTTAAGTGGTTGTCACGGTCTTCGTTACCAGTATTGATTGAAGCAGGATCAATTGTTGCAGTTGCTTTTAAAGTACTTAAATCGTTAATATCGCCTTCAACGTTAACGTCGAATTTTTCGAATGCACCTTTCACCTTTGAAACCATTAAATGTTTGATTTGGAAATCTAATGCACTGTGTACGCTATCGAATGTAAATTGAGTCATAATTAACTCCTCCGTTTTCTCTTTTTAAATATATCATTTATATTTGATATAAAGAATATACCATGTTGGTTATAGAAAAGCAAACTTTTTATGATTAAATCTTCAAAATGGCATACCTTTACTACTCTCGAGTATATTTAACTCTTAAATGTGTCGAATGAAAGCGTAATGGGAAAATTTATAAAGAATGGAAAATTATTATAAACAGGGGTGTTATTGAAGATGAGTATCACAAGAGATATCAATCATATTGGGTTAACAGTTCCAGACATTGAAGTAGCGACAGAATTTTTCAAACAAGGATTAGACGGGAAAGTGGCTTATGACAGTCAAACACAAAATGATAGCCCTAGAGAGGGTGAGTTTGTTGAAGAGGTGTTAGGTCTTGAGAAAGGTGCCAAAATTATTAAAAAAAGAATGATGGTTTTTGGTAATGGTCCAAATATTGAACTATTTGAATTTAAAGATGCATCACAACAACAAGCCGTATCTTTACAAGACATAGGTTTTACTCATCTTTCATTCTATGTAGATCACTTTGATAAAGCTTTGTCACAAATCAAACGTGCAGGTGGACAACCTATATCTGAACCTCATCTAAATACACGTTATGAAGATACGAAAGATAATCAAACGGTTTATGTTAAGACACCGTGGGGAAGCTTAATTGAGTTACAAACGATACCAAATGGTTATTATTATCCTCCTGATAGTGAAGCTGATGTATTTATTCCGAATAAAATTGATGATTGATGTCATTATTGTTCGAAAGTGGGTATAAGTGGACTAAAGGGGGATGACAATGAATTATATTAAATACATTCAATCAGCAGACGGTACTAACCTATATGCGAAGGTCAACGAGGTATCGGAACCAAAGGCCAATATCATTGTTGTTCACGGTTTAGCTGAACACCTTGAACGTTATGATCATATCACGTCATTTTTAAATGATAATCAATTTAACGTCATTCGTTACGATCAACGTGGACACGGTCGTTCAGAAGGAAAACCTGTATATTATAGTAATAAAGATGAAATTGTGGAAGATTTAGATGCAATGATTCAATTTGTGAAAGAAACATATAAAGGTAATGTTTATCTTATTGGACATAGTATGGGCGGATATACAGTTACATTATATGGTACAAAACACCCTGGACTTGTCGATGGTATTGTCACTTCAGGTGCATTAACACGTTATAACCTGAAATTATTTGGAGAACCTGACCGTAGTCAACCAGAAGATAAATATTTACCGAATGAACTTGGTGATGGTGTATGTTCAGATGAAGATACGATTCGAAAGTATGAATTAGACGATTTAGTAGCTAAAGATATCTCTTTTGGATTAATTTATACATTGCTTGATGGCGTCAAATTATTAAAAGCACAAGCAGCATCGTTTACTGATCCTATATTGATATTACATGGCAAGGAAGATGGACTTGTGAGTTATCAAGATTCTCTTGAATTGTTTAATGATATTAGTTCCGAACATAAATCAATGCATATTTATGATGGACTAAAACATGAAATATTTAATGAATCATCATATAATCAAAGTATTTTCCAGGAAATAGTAGACTGGTTAAACCATCATGTATCACAATAAAATGAAACCGGGATAGTGCTATGAGGGCACATATCCCGGTTATTTTTATATTAAATCGATTAATGTAATAAAACTTGTGCGACTAACATGCCACCACCAAATACAAGTACAAAGACGACAACAGGCCATACAAAACGGAACCAGTGAGAATAACGCATATTGAGCATTTGTAATGTTGCCATGACTAAACCTGTTGGTGCTAAGAATAGCATTGCATATTGTCCAAATTGATAGGCAGATACAATAGTATATCTAGGAATACCAACTGTATCAGCTAGTGGTGCGAAAATAGGCATCGCTAACACAGCTAATCCAGATGATGATGGAATAATAAATCCTAAGAAGAAGAAGATAAATAATAAAGCGATAATAAATAATGGACCTTGAATATGTTCTACGAGTGAAGAAGAAAAATGTAAAATCGTATCTGAAATGCGACCATTATTTAATACTAAGTTAATGCCACGTGCTAATCCGATAATGAGTGATACCCCAACTAAACTGGAAGCACCTTTGACAAATTCATCTACGACACCTTGTTCACCTAAACCATTAGGGCCAGTTGCAGTGAGTAGCATGATAATAATGGTAAAGATAAGGAATGCAGAAGCCATTGTTGGGAACCACCAACCTTGTGACATCACACCCCATACCATGACTGGGAAAGGTATCACAAAGAGTAGTAAAATTAATTTTTTACGCATTGTAAATGATTGTTGTGTGGTATCGTGCTGCATCACAGACCATTGTTGATCAAATTCGTCTTTGTCTTCGTAACTATAAGACGCGGTAGGATCTTTTTTAATTTTTTTACTATACCAATAGAGGTAACCAATAACAAATAGTGCTCCGATAATACAACCAGCAATACGCCAATACAAACCTTCAGTAAATGTCGTGCCGGCCGCATTAGATGCGATGACGACTGAGAATGGATTAATCGTAGAGAAGGTCGAGCCCATCGAACTTGCTAAAAAGATAGCCCCAACACAAACAATAGAGTCATAACCCATAGCTAAAAAGATAGGGACAAGTATAGGATAGAAAGCCACAGCCTCCTCCTCAATACCACATAAAGTACCACCTAGAACCATTAATATAGATACAAAGAAGATTAATAAAAATTCTCTGCCTTTAGTCTTTTTAGTTAGTGCTAGTAAGCCAGATTCAAATGCACCACTAGCTTGAACGACACCAATTAAACCACCGAGTACTAAGATGAATACCATAATATCAGCAGCTTCAATTGTACCATTTACCATACTACTCGTAATATCAGACAAATGAGCAGGGTGTTGATCTAAGCGCTCATATGTATTGGGAATGGATACAGGTTTATTAATTGCACCCGAAGTAAATTGGTCAATATCAATTTTGACACCCATTTTATCTAGTTCTTGCTGTGTAGCTTTGTGTGTTTCAACTTTACCTTGCGGACTTTCGACCTTTAATACATGATCATCATAAGATAATTTAGAATAAGAGCCTGCTGGAATCATCCAAGTTGCTAAAACAGCTAAAATCGTTAAGATGAATAAAATTGCAAATGCACCAGGCATTTTTAACTTAAACTTTCTTTTTGGTGAAGATGTATGACCATCGTTCATCGTGTGTTCCGTTTCCATTAAATCTCCTCCCTATACATACTTTGTTAGTGAATAATTATAAATAAATATACATATAATTTCAAACAAATTAAGCATAACATTAATTATGAAAAATAATGAGGAAAAATTAACATTTACAAAGAAAAAATAATTAAGAATTAATGAAACTCAATCCCTCTGACTAAGCTATTATTAAATCATGTTGCCTAAAAATAACCAGTACGTTTTTGTCTTCACGTACTGGTTTCGTCTGCCGTTGATATACTATTGTTCGATATATTTTCTTAGATGTTTAGCGGTTACAGATTGTTCAACATCAAGTAAGCCCTGTGGTTCGCCGCTATAAAGGAGTTGTCCGCCTTTATCACCTGCATAGGGACCGATATCAATAAACCAATCCGCTTGTGTCATCATCGTTAAGTTATGCTCGATTAGGATTACTGTGTTACCTTGATCAATCAAATGGTTGAAACATTCGATGAGTATTGGAAGGTCGTCTTCATGAAGACCTGTCGTAGGCTCATCAAAAATAAATATGGCATCATGTACCGTTTCTGTTAAATATTTACTCAATTTAACACGTTGTATTTCCCCACCAGAAAGCGTATCAAGAGATTGTCCTAGTGTCATATAATTTAAGCCAGTATTTGCTAAAGCTTGTAATGGTTGAACAATGTGTTTATCGTTTTTGAATTTTTCAATGGCTTCTTGGACAGTTAACGATAATATATCGGCGATAGAGTAGCCATCCACTTTAGCTTCTAGTACTTCGGGACGATACCTTGTACCGCCACACATTTCACATGTTTGAGAGAAGTCAGGCATAAATGCCAACTCCGTTTTAATAATGCCCTTACCGTGACATTCGGGGCAGGCACCTTCAGAATTATAACTGAACATACTTTTCTTAAGGCCAGTTTGTTGACTGAAGAACGCGCGCACGTCATCAAAGATATTTAAATAAGTTAGCAAGTTTGAACGGTTTGATGCGTGGGCAGGTTTTTGGTCTATGAAAATCGCATGGCTATCTTTTTCAAATGCTGATGTAATTAATGAACTTTTACCTGAACCTGCTACACCAGTTACGACAGTCATTGCATGTTTAGGCAATTGCGTTGTGATATGTTGCAAATTATTTTTAGAAATATCATTAATCTCTAACATATCATTGTTTGATCTAATGTCATCTTTTAAAGTATGTGTACGATGAAGTGCTTGGCCGGTACTCGTTTGAGATTTGAGTAAATCTCTATAAGTGCCTTCAAATGTAATCTCACCACCATCTTTACCAGCTAATGGTCCAATATCTATAACATGATCGGCGGTCTTTATAACATCAGGGTCATGTTCTACAACAAGTACTGTATTACCTTTATCTTTTAAAGATTGTATTAAGTCGTTAATACGTTGAATATCCTCAGGATGAAGTCCCACACTTGGTTCATCGATAATATAGACAAGGTCACTGAGTGGACTGTTCAAATGTCTGATGAGCTTAATTCGCTGTGATTCACCACCAGATAAAGATGTAGTTTCTCGTGATAAAGTTAGGTAGTTAAGACCAACATAGCTCAATGATTTAAGTTGTTGTTTGAGTGGTTCGATAATAACTTGTGCTTTGGTCGATTCAATCGTTTCTAAAAATGCTAAAGCATCATCAATTTGTAAATCGGTAAAATCAGCGATATTCATACCATTGATTTTACAACTTAATACTTTGTCATTAAGTCGTTTGCCTTGGCATGACGGACAAGCATGTTGACTTACAACACGTTCAATATCTTTCGCAAAACGCTTCTTTTCAAAGTTATCATTTAATAAAAAGGAACGTCTAAATCTATGAATTAATCCTTCAAACTTTGCAGTTCTAGGCCAATTAGCTGGCGGATTTTTAAGTTTTGTTGGTTCTGTGTATAAGAACGTGTCCAATTCTTCTTTAGTATAATCTTTTAATTTTTTATCATTATCAAACAAACCTGTATATAAATAACGTTTTCCTCTCCAACTGTCAGGACGAAATGATGGAAAGTTAATCGCATCTTCATTTAAAGATTTATCAAAATCAAGCAGTTCATTTAAATCAATATCTTCGACATAGCCTAAGCCTGAACATGTTTCGCACATGCCTCGTGTATTATTAAATGAAAAGACATCTGAGTACCCGACAAATGGCTCGCCAATACGCGACCATAATAAACGTACAGAAGCATAAATATCTGAAATTGTACCTACTGTAGAACGCGAATTTCCACCTAAGCGTTTCTGATTAATAATCATTGCAACGGGTAGATGTTGAATTTGATCAACTTCCGGTTTGGAATATTGGCTTAATTGATGTTGGATATAACTCGAATAAGTTTCATTAAGTAAATGTTCAGATTCGGCAGCTAATGTATTAAATACTAGGGAAGACTTACCTGAGCCGGAACGCCCTGTAAATACAGTTAATTGATGTTTAGGAATGGTGACATTGATATTTTTTAAATTATTTTGTCTGGCACCAATGACTTTGATATCTGACATGTGTTTCACCTCTTAATACGATATTACCCTAATATGTATTTTCAATTCGTTATGGATATGTATTCAAACACATTCATTTATCATTAGATCAAGTGTGTATAGTTACAAAAAGATAAAATTTGTATAGAATTGGATTTGATTATTGACTTTTCAGACAAATTTTTGTAACATTTTAATCAATTACTAGTTAAAGTAAGTGCAAATGATGTCGAAATTTTTTATTTTAATATTATTGTAAGCGCTTACCAATAAATGAAAGGATGGTTCTTATGAAAGCTTGGTTTACAAAATTAATTGAGTTTTTACACGTGCAATTGTCAATTTATTCATTTAGTTATTTAGGATTGGTTTAAAAATTAAATAAAATAGAGGTGCCGAATATGAAAAATAGAGAAAATAAATATAGTATTCGTAAATTTAGTGTAGGAACATCTTCCATTTTAATCGCAGCATTATTATTTATTGGTGGAGGTTCTGCTCAAGCAGCTGAAAATCAAGATAAGGGAAATGTTGATTCAGAAGCACAACAAGCACAATCTATTGGGGAACAACAGGGAAATGATGTTAAAAATGAACAAACAAATCAATCTAGTGAATTAAAAAAACAAAACGATAGCGTTGAAGCACAAAATGACAATCAACAAGATGCAACACCAACAAGCTTACATAAAGAAACATCTGAGAAAGATACTACACAAACGTCACAAGACAATATTGAAGAGAAACAACCAAAAGATGCAACAGTAGAAAGTGATCAATCAGTTGACCAAGTACAACAAGATGTTAAAACAGCACCTAAAGAAAAAACAACAGAAGATCAAGCAACAAAGTCTGTTGAAAAACCAGATACTACAACGCCAAATCAAAAAGACAAAGCTAATGGTAAAGCAGTAAAAGAAGAAACGCCAACGCCTAGTCCAAAGGCGCGAGATAAAGCATCATCAACTCAAACACATCAACATGATGTAGATCCAGAATTTAATAGCAGACATAAAGCTTCACAAGTGGATCCAGAATTTAGTCATAAGCAAGCGCAAAAGAAAGCTGATGTAGATTCAGAGTTCAATAAAAATCATAAAGCGCAACAAGTAGATCCGGATTTCTCTCGTCGTCATGCTACAGAAAAAGCGACTCATGCTACTGTGAATAAAGAAAAATCGGATGCCACAATTAATCAAAAAGATCAACATAAAGTGACAGCACAATCAGTTGATCAAACAGCAACAGCTCCGAATCAAACTGATTCATCTCAAAAATCAAAACAAAAGCAACCTGTCTCTCTTGATCAATTAGAAAAAGATTCACCATTATTATCAAAAGATAATCCAAGTAAAAAAGATAAGGAACAAAAAGACGGTTTACAAGCACTGAAATCAAACTCAGTTGCTACATTAAATAATCAGTCTAAAAATAAAGTAGCTGTAGCAGATAAAGATCAAACAAATAAGAAAGCCAAACAACAACAGTATAAAAATCATGATCCAATCATTCTCGTTCATGGATTTAATGGATTCACTGATGATATCAACCCAGCTGTCTTATCACATTATTGGGGCGGCGATAAAATGAACATTCGCCAAGATTTAGAAGAAAACGGCTACAAATCATATGAAGCAAGTATCAGTGCCTTTGGTAGTAACTATGACAGAGCGGTAGAACTCTACTACTATATCAAAGGTGGTCGTGTAGATTACGGTGCGGCACATGCTGCGAAATATGGACATGAACGATATGGTAAAACATATGAAGGTGTATATAAAGACTGGAAACCAGGACAAAAAGTACATTTAGTTGGTCATAGTATGGGTGGACAAACGATTCGCCAACTTGAAGAACTTTTAAGAAATGGTAACCAAGAGGAAATTGAGTATCAGAAGAAACATGGTGGTACAATTTCACCATTATTCAAAGGCAATAATGATAATATGGTTTCTTCAATTACAACACTTGGTACACCACATAATGGTACACATGCTTCAAATTTATTAGGTAATGAAGCGGTTGTAAGACAGATTGTTTATGATATTGGTAAAGCCTTTGGTAATAAAGATTCAAGAGTCGACTTTGGTTTATCTCAATGGGGCTTAAAACAAAAACCAAATGAATCATATATCGATTATGCTAAACGCGTGAAAAATTCTAATTTATGGAAATCACAAGACAATGGTTTCTATGATTTAACTCGAGATGGTGCAACAGACTTAAACCGTAAAACATCATTAAATCCAAATATTGTTTATAAAACATATACTGGTGAGGCAACGCATCCATCACTATTTGGTAGACAAAAAGCAGATTTAAACATGTTCTTACCATTTATTTTAACTGGCAATGTGATTGGTAAAGCAAACGAAAAAGAATGGCGAGAAAATGATGGACTTGTATCTGTGATTTCTTCACAACATCCATTTAATCAAAAATATACACAAGCAACAGATAAAAATCAAAAAGGTGTTTGGCAAGTAACACCAACGAAACATGATTGGGATCATGTTGACTTTGTTGGACAAGATAGTTCTGATACAGTAAGAACTAGAGAAGAGTTACAACAATTCTGGCATGGTCTAGCAGATGATTTAGTACAAAGTGATAAGCTAACATCTGAGCAAAAAGCACAAGCATAAACAAAAACGCTATACGTTAAATAGAGAAAGGAGCATACGCTATGACTGCAGATTTCTTCCAATTAATCGGATCATTCTTCAAAGTATTAAAAGAATTATTTAAGTAATATATAAGTAAAGTACCTAACATGCTTTATGAGCATGTTAGGTACTTTTTTAATGTAAAAAGCAATTGAATTTAAATATATAAATTTAAAAAAGTAAAAAATATGTAAAGAAATATAAAAATAAATGATTTAATTATAAAAAGTTGTTATGATAAAGATGTGTCAATAATTCACTTTTGGAAGGAGATTTTAAAAATGAAAAAAATGACAATGTTAGCAGGTTCGGTACTAGCAGGTACACTCGCAGTTGCAGGTGTATCTGGTGTGGCAGATGCAAGCTCAGTACATAAAACTGCCAAACATCAACAACAAACAACTCAAGGTGACCATCCTTATGGTGGTATTGCTCTTAAAGGTATGTCAGAGAAACAATATGAAGAATTAGAAAAGAGATTACCGAAAGCAAGTGAAGTATCAACTAAAGAATATAATCAATTACTTGATAAAGAAACACAACGCATTGCAGATAAATATAATGTGACGATTCATGCACCACAAAAAACATTCCATCCACATCAATAATTCATAAATAATAAGGCGTCTCGCACAATGCGAGACGCCTTTATTGGTAAATAAAAAAGAGCTGAGACATAAAGAAATGCCTCAGGTCACAATAATACATTCAGTAGCGGAGGGAGAAGGATTTGAACCAACGCGAGCACGAAGCTCCTACCAATCATAAATGATTGGCCTCTTAAGCCAGACTTGAGTATCCCTCCAAATCAATTAACAGTATATAACTATCTATAGTAAATGTAAAGATAAATAGATTAAAATATTAAATATTTGTAGAAACGTGCAATATTCTATAATAATCAATTTAATTTTATAGTTAAATCAATCCTTTAACTATACGAATCAAGCCATAAATGAGTTCAGGTATACTTTGAAATAGAATTTCATAGGTTGTCTCTTTTAGAATGTCCACTTTTCTTCTTTTACCATTTTTATTTTTTGTTGCCAAAATCTATCCCTCCAGTTAAGCATCATCATAATAAAAGTTAAATGCACACTTTAAAACAATGAACGAATTAGACGCATAAGACCACCTACCATTTCAGGTAAAAAGTTAAACATGTCTGCCCAAAATGAGTTTTTAGTTTGTTTTTCATCTTCCGCAATTACTTTTTCGTCTTGCTGGTCTTGTTGAGATGTCATTGTAGTTACCCTCATATTCATCGTCGTATTGCTTCCATTTCATTATAACGTTCATTTAGCATCTATCATAATAAGATGGGGTTATATGGGCTAGTCCAATCCATTTCATATTTGTCACATGATTGTCAAAATTTAATCATATACATGATGATGTATAGAGATTCAATTTACAATGAAATGATATTAAGACGATAGTGCTTTAGAATGCCTAATCCCAAATTGTCTTAATCTTAATATAATGAAAATGAAATGAAAGCTTATGAAAACTTGTATTGAAGAATTCGAGAAATTTCTATATACCTCTTCACGTTGTTCAAAATCTTTTGTAGTATAGCACTCATGTTGATTTTTTGAACGAAACAAAAAGAGGGAAGCAGTGATGAGAGAGAATAAAATGATGTTTTTTATTTTTATGTTAGGTACGTTTACTGTTGGTATGGCTGAATATGTTGTCACAGGATTGCTTACACAAATATCTGATGACATGCATGTATCTATTTCAAGTGCGGGACTGCTTGTGAGTGTTTATGCGATTAGTGTGGCAGTGATTGGTCCATTCATGCGTATATTTACGATGAAAGTCCATGCGCATCGCCTGTTACCTGTGCTTGTAGCTATATTTATCGTGAGTAACTTAGTAGGAATGTTAGCGCCTAATTTTAATGTGCTTTTATTATCAAGATTAATGTCTGCAGCTATGCATGCACCGTTCTTTGGCGTTTGTATGAGTGTAGCAGCGGCTGTTGCACCACCAGCTAAGAAACCGCAAGCAATTGCCTTAGTTCAAGCGGGTCTAACGATAGCAGTCATGATTGGTGTGCCGTTCGGATCATTTTTAGGTGGCTTGGCTAATTGGAGAGTTGTATTTGGTATTATGATTATCTTAGCAGTGATAACGATGTTAGGTATGATGAAGTTTACACCACACGTTTCATTAAGCACAGAAGCCAATATTTCTAAAGAATTAACCGTATTTAAGAACCCACACATTTTAATTGTGATTTCTATCATCGTATTTGGTTATTCAGGTGTGTTTACAACTTATACGTTTATGGAACCAATGATTCATGAGTATGCACCTTTTAAAATAATTGGATTAACCGTATGTTTATTCTTATTTGGACTAGGTGGTGTAATTGGTAATTTAGTTACAGGTAGTGTACCAGAACACGCTTTAACTAAATATTTATTCTATACGTTCTTCTTATTATTTATAACCATTATCTTATTCGTTACTTTTGTTCATTATGCAGTATTATCATTACTCATTTGCTTCTTATTTGGTTTTGGAACATTTGGTACGACACCACTATTAAATAGTAAAATTATTTTAAGTGCACATGAAGCACCATTACTAGCAAGTACGCTTGCTGCTTCCATATTTAACGTAGCTAACTTTATTGGTGCTATACTTGGTTCAATATTATTATCAATCGGATTACCATATATGACGATTACGTTCATATCTGGTGGCATTATTATATTAGGTATCATACTCAATACTGTAAATAATGTTTACGAGAAAAAGCACATATCATTTCATAACTAATTGAAAACCCTGTTCGACACATGATCGAGCAGGGTTTTCTCATATTTTATCATTACGTTTCAACTTTAAAATTGACGACCTCAGGAATATGAGAATTTGAATGTTCTTTAAGGTAATCGATAATTAATTGCGCACCGTCAATCTGGATATCTTTAACAACTGGTGCGTTGGTGTACATATCATATTGACCACCACCCACTGAACGATAATTATTCACACAAATTGTATAGGTCTTATCAAAGTCTAATGGTTCACCATTGAATTGAATATGTGCTACACGTTGTCCTCGGGGTTGACCAGCATGAATCGTGTAGCTTACACCAGCGAATATATCATAATTAAAATGTTGGGGTTTCGGTTCCATAAAATCTTTACTGATAGTGATTTCTTCATGAATAACATCAAAATATTCAGCAGAGCGCTCTATTGCAGCTTTAATATCGGCACCACTCACACGTAACACTTTAAATGTATTTGGGAAAGGATAATTGTTAATAACATCACGCATTGTAACGTGTTTTGTAAAACCAGTTGCTGAATCAAATAAGGCTGTACATGCCATATCGGCGCCACTCTTAGCTAATAAGACATAATTTAAAAAATTAATAAATGGATGTGGTGCTACACGAGCATAAAATGCATCATCCACAATCATTTCATTAGGTAGTTCAGCAATCTGGGTATCGAGCCAGTCTTCTAATTGGCTTCTTAAATAGCGATCATCTTCATTAATAACAAAGTCATCATCATCGCTAACCGGTAACAAACTACATGACGCAATGCGTTCATGAGTGTCATCGTTGAAATTCAGAACGACTTTGCCTATAGATCGACCTCGTGTACCAGGTTGGATGACTGCCGTTTGGTTGAATAACGTTGCGATATCTCTATGTTGATGACCTGTGATGAATATATCAATATCATCACAGAAGTGTTTTAAAATCGCATAACCTTCATTCTCACCTGTTTGTGCTTCGGTAGGGTCTCCAGTTTCTAAATCGTTTTCAAAGCCACCGTGATAACTCACGACAACGAAGTCTGATTGGCGGCGTACTTCGGGTAGCCAACGTTGTAATGTCGTTACGGCACTTTCAAAGGTGAGTGACTGGATGTGTTCAGGTTGTTCCCAATGAGGGATATACTGCGTCGTTAATCCAATCACGCCAATTGTTTTACCATTAACATCGAAATAGTGAATGCCCTGATGCGTGAGTAATTCACCATTCTCAAAGATATTAGCACATAACACCGGATAGTTTAGACGATTCAATGTATCTTTCAAATAAGGTAACCCGTAATTGAATTCATGATTACCTAGTGTACCAAAGTGAAAGGACATACGATTATAGAAATTGACTAGAGGCTGACTATTCTTGATATGAGAGACGAGATAATTACAAAATGGTGAGCCTTGTAAAAAATCGCCATTATCTATTTTAATATGATGTGCGTAATGTTGTTGGTCTTTTTCAATCAAATGATTAGCCAACAATAAGCCCATAGGTAGGTATTGGTCTCTTTTGGAGAAATCTGTTGGAAATATGTAACCATGTATATCGCTCACTACGTAAAACGCAAGTTGTTCCATAAAATATCACTCCTCTTGTTGATCATCTTATGCGGGTTAATCTGTTTGGGTATTGTGTTGATGTTGACTTCCATAACTGCCAGCTTTAAAGGTTGAAGGATCATACCATTTATAACCTGATGGTGGTTGAGACCAAGGTTCCTTTTCAGGTTCAGTTGACTGTTGAGGCTGTTCAAACTGATGTAACGTTGTTTTACGATCCAGTTTGATTATACTATCTTTTAAAGATGTTGAAGTATCTTCTTTACTCATCCATTGAGTAATGTTAGTTAATAATTTTCCATTATCTTCTTCATGAAAACCATTGTATGTTTTTTTATTTTCACCGGTATCTTCACGTTTGTATTTTGGTGAACGATCTTCTACTAAGGAGGAATCTCCGATAAATACTGCTTTTCCTTTACCTAGTTTAGAAATGGCAACATATGGACCTTCTTCAACACCGCCATTATTGTACACCCCTTGATCGACAGCATGGGACCATTTATGTTTAGACGATAAATGCGAAGGTGTGTACACGATACCTTTAGCTTTATTAGGGTCAGTAATAGCTAGTGTACAACCTGCATGCATCGATACAGAATCGATCCCTTTGGTAATGCCCATACTTTCGTCTGATGACACTATATTTTTAGTATTCATATCTCCAAGGGCATTATAGCGAAAACGTACACCAAATTGATTAGAAAGCCAATCAGAACTTTTAACATCTTGCATTGCTTTAGAATGCTTCTCGTCATTTGTCATACCTTTAGACATATCATCGAAAGCGCCACGTCGATAACCATTCATCGCTTCCGAAGAATCAATTCTATTTAAATTTCTATCTGCATTATAGTGGTCTGATATGAAAACAACTTTACCACCTTGTTTTACATAATTAGCAATAGCTTCTTGTTCGCTTGTCTTAAATGGTACATTTGCTTCAGGGATGACTAATATCGCTGCTTGATTTAATGTTTGTTCATCGATATTGGCTTGGCCATCAATGTCTTTAACTTGATAACCCTGTGATTTAAATGAATCAGCATAATCAGAAAAAGCACCGTCACTTGTCCAGTCAGCAGCGCCCGCTGTTTGTGCATGTGATCGATCAAATAATACTGTTGGTTCATCTTTAGACGTAGGATTGGTTTGAGCTAATGTCATAGGCATAGCAGTGAAGAGGCTGCTTGCTAATATGGATGAAACTACAATACTTTTATATATTTTTCTCATAAATGATACTCCTTTAATAATTTTTTCTAATTATGAATTATAGAATATCGACGTTTACATTGTGTGGTATTTAATAAAATTTACAAAACCTTTAAGCGTATTTAAAAATGTGTTATTAAAATTCATTTTAATATAATACAAATTTACTTTAATATGTGATAATCTATAAGTGTAATTTTATTATATACATATTACACCAAATACGTATAAGAAGGGACAGTTATTAGATGAAAAAATTGAAGTATTTATTGATTCTTGTTTTATCAGTCATTATGTTTACGGCAGCATGTGGAAATTCAAGCTCTTTAGATAATCAAAAGAGCTCTGACAAAGGTTCAGATTCTAAATCTGGAGATTATAAACCAAAAGAATTAACGGTACAATTCGTACCTTCACAAAATGCAGATAAATTAGAAGCGAAAGCGAAACCACTTGAAAAACTTCTGTCTAAAGAATTGGATATGCCAGTTAAAGTATCCGTTTCTACCAACTACAATACAATTGTAGAAGCCATGAAATCTAAAAAAGTAGATGTCGGCTTCTTACCTCCTACAGCTTACACATTAGCACATGATCAAAAAGCAGCAGATTTATTATTACAAGCACAACGTTACGGTGTGAACAAAGATGGTTCACCTAACAATAAACTTGTGGATGACTACAAATCAGAAATTTTAGTAAAAAAAGACTCAGATATTAAAAGTTTAAAAGATTTAAAAGGTAAGAAAATTGCTTTACAAGATGTAACTTCAACGGCAGGTTACACATTCCCATTAGCTACATTAAAAGAAGAAGCGGGTATTAATGCAACTAAGGATATGAAAATCGTGAACGTTAAAGGCCATGACCAAGCTATCATTTCATTATTAAATGGTGATGTAGATGCAGCAGCCGTATTTAATGATGCACGTAATATTGTTAAGAAAGACCAACCAGATGTATTCAAAGATACTAGAATTTTAAAACTTACGGATGCCATTCCGAATGATACGATTTCTGTAAGACCAGATATGGATAAAAAATTCCAAGATAAGTTGAAAAAAGCATTTAAAGATATTTCAAAAACTAAAGAGGGACACAAAATCATTAAAGAAGTATACTCACATGAAGGTTATACTGATACAGATGATTCTAAATTTGATGTTGTTAGAGACAATGAAAAAGCAGTTAAAGATATGAAGTAATGCATACAGAGACTACATTAATAAATGAAACGCGTCATATTGATGCAAATATAGTTCAAATGACTTAAACAAAGTACATGACTTTGAAATGCTAAGTGTTGAATTGGATAAATTATTGGGAGAGGATGATATTCAATTCACCTTAGTATTTCTTTGTAAAAGAAAGGTGTCAAACATGAGTCAAATAGAATTTAAAGATGTCAGTAAGGTTTATCCTAACGGGCATGTCGGATTAAAAAATATTAATTTAGAAATAGAAAAGGGAGAATTTGCGGTTATTGTTGGCTTATCTGGGGCAGGTAAATCTACGTTACTTAGATCAGTCAATCGTCTCCATGATATTACCTCTGGGGAAATTTTCATTCAAGGTCAATCGATAACGAAAGCACGAGGTAAAGAATTACTTGAAATGCGCCGCAACATTGGTATGATTTTCCAACATTTTAATCTAGTCAAACGTTCTAGTGTATTAAGAAATGTATTAAGTGGGAGAGTAGGCTATCATCCGACATGGAAAATGGTACTTGGGTTATTTCCTAAAGAAGATAAGATTAAAGCGATGCATGCACTTGAGCGCGTAAATATTTTAGATAAATATGATCAACGTTCGGATGAACTTTCAGGTGGACAACAACAACGTATTTCAATTGCGCGTGCCTTGTGCCAAGAATCTGAAATCATATTGGCAGATGAACCTGTAGCATCATTAGACCCCTTAACAACGAAACAAGTTATGGATGATTTAAAGAAGATCAATCAAGAATTAGGCATTACGATTTTAATTAACTTACACTTTGTCGATTTAGCAAGAGAATATGGTACTCGTATTATTGGATTACGCGATGGTGAAGTGGTCTATGATGGGCCTGCTTCTGAAGCGACAGATGACGTCTTTAGTGACATTTATGGACGAACAATTAGTGAAGATGAAAAGCTGGGAGTGAATTAGTATGACCGCACCAGTACAACAGAATTATGATACATATTTAAAGCGTAAAATGTCGCTCAAGACAAGTTTTACATTTGTATTACTCATTGTGTTAATTGTTTGGAGTTTTATTTATACAGGTTTTAATGTTGGGGACTTAATGGTTGGCTTACCTCAAATAGGTGATTTGTTTGCCCAAATGATTCCACCTGATATGAGCTACTTAAGTCAAATTACACAACCCATGTTAGACACAATTAGAATGGCGATTGTTAGTACTGTATTAGGAAGCATCGTGTCTATTCCAGTTGCATTATTATGCGCCAGTAATATAGTACAGAAGAAATGGATTAATATACCTGCACGATTTATTTTGAATATTGTCCGTACGATTCCAGATTTACTACTTGCGGCGATATTTGTTGCTGTGTTTGGTATTGGTCAAATTCCTGGTATTTTAGCGTTATTTATTCTAACGATTTGTATCATTGGTAAGCTATTGTACGAATCTTTAGAAACGATTGACCCAGGTCCTATGGAAGCGATGACGGCGGTAGGTGCAAATAAGGTGAAATGGATTGTTTATGGTGTAGTGCCACAAGCGATATCATCATTTGCCTCATATGTACTTTATGCATTCGAAGTGAATATACGTGCTTCAGCTGTGCTAGGTTTAGTAGGTGCGGGTGGTATTGGATTATTTTACGATCAAACGTTAGGTCTATTTCAATATCCGAAAACAGCTACGATTATTTTATTCACGCTGGTTATCGTAGTCATCATTGATTACGTTAGTACGAAAGTGAGGGAACAACTCGCATGACGACTAAAGAAACGCAATATCCATTACACACTAAAAATCATCGCAAAAAGTTGATTAAACAGTGGCTCATTGCAATTATAGTAGTGAGTATTATTATTTGGGCTTTTTCAGGTGTGCCTAGTTTAGAACTCAAAAGTAAATCTATTGAAATATTAAAAGCGATTTTTAACGGTTTGTTTCACCCAGATTTAAATTATATTTATATTCCTGAAGGCGAAGATTTATTAAGAGGGTTATTAGAAACATTTGCTATTGCAGTAATTGGTACTTTTATAGCGGCCATTATTTGTATTCCGCTTGCATTTTTAGGTGCTCAAAATATGGTGAAGTTACGACCTGTTTCAGGAATAAGCAAATTTATACTTAGTGTTATTCGAGTATTTCCAGAAATTGTCATGGCATTAATCTTTATTAAAGCAGTAGGCCCTGGCTCATTTTCAGGTGTTTTGGCACTCGGTATTCATTCTGTTGGTATGTTAGGTAAATTATTAGCAGAAGATATTGAGAGTTTGGATTTTAGTGCCGTAGAATCTTTAAAAGCAAGCGGTGCTAATAAAATGAAGACGTTAGTGTTTGCAGTTATTCCCCAAATTTTACCATCATTTTTATCATTAATCCTTTATCGATTTGAATTGAATTTACGTTCTGCTTCGATTCTTGGTTTAATAGGTGCAGGCGGTATTGGGACGCCACTGATCTTTGCAATTCAAACACGTTCTTGGGATCGTGTAGGTATTATATTAATTGGACTAGTAGTCATGGTAGCTATCGTTGATTTGATTTCTGGTGCAATACGTAAACGTATCGTTTAAATAAGCAGATAGGCTAGAGTTTCTCATTATGGGAAACTCTTTTTTTATGAAGCATTTTTTTAATAGAAAATCTCATTTAAGGATGAAAATATAGTTAGCAATCGAATATATATTCATAAGTCATCGTGGTATAATAATATTAAATAAATATTTTATATAATATGTTTTGATGTTGTAAGGATATACTAAATGTTTAAACACTATTATATATGATTAAATGACGGAGATGACAAATCATGATCGATATTCATAACCATATATTGGTTAATATGGATGATGGCCCAAAAACTAAGCAAGCAATGATTCAATTGCTTATTCAAGCTAAAGAGGAAGGTATCACAGGCGTTATAGCTACACCGCACCATCTAAACCCTAAATTTAACAATAGCTTTCAAAACGTTTCTTTAAAATTAGCAGAAATGAGAAAGATACCAGAAATTAAAGACTTAGGTATCGAATTATTTCCAGGTCAAGAGGTAAGGCTCACAGAAGCAATGATTAAAGAAATTGAGTATGGCAGTATACAAGGATTAAATAAATCACGATATTTATTGATTGAGCTACCGTTTGGTGATGTGCCTGATAATGCTAATCGACTGTGTCATGAATTGCAATCTTTAGGATATATACCAATCATAGCGCATCCAGAACGTAATAAAGCAATTGCCAAAAACCCTTATCTCTTATATGAGTTGATTTGTAACGGGGCATTGAGTCAATTGACAGCGAGTTCATTGTTAGGTGATTTCGGTAGAAGTGTTCAAAAATTATCATTACGTTTTATGGATTGCCATTTAGCACACTTTATAGCATCGGATGCACATTCTGTAGAGCATAGACCATTCGCCTTAAATCAATTGTTTGATGAACGAAAGTTAATACCTTATAGAAATAAAATAGAAGAAATGATTGAAAATGCCAAAGCCATCGTGAACAATGAAGTGGTTTATTCGGATAGACCATGTGAACCAGAGATGGTGAGACGATTTCTAAGATGGTTTTAAGAATAAATTTAAAGGAATAATGAAAAATAATGTAGACAATACTCATAAATATAATGTATAAGGTTAAACGAAGAGTGGTAAGGATGAATAACCTGGGAAATCAATTAACCTTTATAATGAAGAGGTGATCAAGATGGAAGATAATCAAAAAATAGTTAACGATAGAACAAGTAATGTATTGGGTTCATTAAGTTATTTAAGTATATTCTTTGCACCTGTACTTTTTCCAATTATTGTTTGGATCGTTGCAGATGCACCTGCATCAACGTACTCTAAAAAAGCGTTATTAAACCATGTTATGTCTTGGGTTTGTATGGTTTTAGCCATTATTTGTTTTGTAATGGTACCAGCAGTATACAACCAAAGTACTGTTTTAATGGTTATTTTGTTTATTTTGGGTATCGCATTTATCGTAGGATCAGGGGTATTATTTATTATTAATATCGTCAGAGGTATTCAATTATTAATTGATTAATTATTTATAAGGGAAGCGTCGTTCAATGACTTTGAACGACGCTTTAAATGTAGTATTAGATTTTTTCGTATCTTATGGGTCTTGATGTGCCGTACGAATCTTTAACTGACGTTTGTATGAAAATATGGTTTGTATCTTCATAGTCTAAAATATACATGAGTTGAGGATCTACTTCAGATGTCAGTTTAATACGTTGATGTTCGGTATCAATTTGAAGAATTTGATATTGATTGTGATTCGTATCAACGCCAGTTTGAATGCTAATAGATTTTTGAGCTGATGGGTTAATCCAATTACCCAAAAATAAGTGAATCGTGTCTTGCTGTGACTTTGTGAGTGTAAGTGCGTCGTCATTAATATGAATAAAGTGGAGTTGATACATAGCGTCGCCTGCCTTCAATCAATATCTATATTATGTTTATTAATAACCTATCATTGTATCGTCCCATGTATAGTCTCTGTTGAATGATAAATGAAGTAAATTAGAATCGGCATCTTGAATAGATAAATCAGTATCCCATGGATTCCAGAAAATCAGTTTTTCTTCGTTATTAATTTTAGCATTACCGACAACTGCCATCGCGTGACCGAGATGAGGGTCATTAGGATTATTTTCAACACTATGAGCTAATATCATAGCGCCCTTATTATCTTTAGTTAATTGGTCAACTTGATTATAAGAAGGCATACCACTTTGATGTTGAATATCTCTACCTTGTGAGTTACCGTACTTAATCATTTGTTGTGGGTTAGTTGAGAATTGTGGTAATTCTTCTTCGCTAACATTTGGATATAGCGTTCTCATAATATCGTGTGCATTATACTTATCGGTATTCTTAGTGGCATTCAGTAAGGCAGCCATACTAAATCCAGCACACCATGAATTATCAAATTGTTGTTCTCTTATTTTGAAGTTTTTTAATGTATTTTCATATTGAACTTGATTGTCTTGGTCGGCTTCAGCTGCTTGATTTTCATTTATTTTTGTTGGCTCAGATGTTGCTTTAAGTTGTTGTTTAAGATGAGATGACATATGTTGATTGTTTTCTTTGTCTTTGATGTTTGTAGGAAGCGGTGTGGCTTTAATTAATTTAACTTGTCCATTTTCTTCAAAGTAGAAACCTTTTTCATCAGTTAAAATAGTTATATTTGTGTGCTTGTCTTTGATAGCATCTAGATCTTTAGCGATGAAATTTGAGATTTTCACACTATAGTTTGCATTTTCTTTAGATTGTTTTAAATCATCTTCACTTTTAGGGCTGACTGTTAATGTATAAATGATTTTGCCATCTTTTAATACTGGATAATAATAACTATTATCTTCGTCACCATTAAATTTATAGATCTTAAATGCTTCGCCTAATTGATAGTCACCAGGTTGGCTATTTTTTTGTTTGTCTAGAGCTTGGGCATAGCCTTTATATTGTTGTTGTGCTAGATTCTGTACTTTTTGAGGGACTTTATCATTTTTAACGTTAATTTCTAGTTGATTGGACTTTTGTGCGGCATAAGATTTGTTAAGGTCAGTAAAAGCAATGGTTGATAATAAAAGTATGGCGAATAAGAGAATACTTATTAATTTAAATGATATATGTTTATATGAATGATGCATTTAACAACCTCCGATAATGTTTGATGATTGATTTATAAGTATACGTTGTCTGTTTATTCTGAATTTTTATATTAATATGTGTGGCAAGTTACGCTGCGTCTGGATTATCATAGTTATTATCGTCATCGTTATTATTATTGTTATTATCGTCTGTGCCATTATTGTTATCATTGTCGTCATTATTGTCGCTATTTGAGAAATTAATGTCTTCAATGTTTTGTTTTAAGAAGTTTTGTACATCTTTGTTGATAAAGACAGCGCCATTATAGCTATTGGCTGCGCCACCCCAATGAATACCAATGACTTCGTTACGGCTATTGAATACAGGTGAACCTGAATTGCCACCAGTTGTACTTAAGTCATAGGGCATATCTTCACCTTGTATTTGAGTTATTTTACCTCTACTTTCCCACATTGTAGCAAGCGGTTTATCTCCTGGGTAACCAGTAACGGTGATAGGTTGATTTTGATTTGTATCCGCATTGTCACTTAAAGTGGCTGGTGTAACAACTTCACCAATATTTTGATTTTTGTCATTAGGTGAGAATTTAACGATGGCTAGGTCAGCATTGCCTGGATATTTAGTGATTTGTTCTCCAGTAAAGCCACCATTTGGATAATTATTTTGATTAACTGCAGAAGGGAAGGCTTTTAAAGCGCGTGGATTTCCGTGAGTCGCATCTACAACATGCTTGTTAGTTAAAAGTTTGTCTTTACCAACAACAACGCCTGATGCAATAAATGTACCTTCGTTTGATTGAACTTGAACGAAAGTAACAGGAGCATAGTGACCTAACGTTGTATCATTAATTTGATGTCGATCATTGTTAGGTAGTATGACATTTGCGCGTTCTTTCTTTTCAACAGGTTTGACGTTATTACCTTTATCAATCTTCGGTGTCTTTTGTTGTTGAGATTGTGTGGTTTGTTGGTGATTATCGGTTGATGATGTCGTTTCTGCATGTGCTGGATTAATTAATGTCGCTGATGTCAAAGTTGCAATTAACAAAGAACTTGCTGTTAAAAACTTAACTTTCATTTTAAAACCTCCTAAAAATAATATTTCCAACACAAATATAACACCAAAAATTTTTAAGTCAATACAAATATATAAAATAATTAAAAAAGTTTTGTAGAAAATAGTGTTTTATGAAATGTTTTCTATAAGATTGAATTAAATATCGTTTTATATTATTTAATTGTGCAAAAATGGATATTAACCATATAAAAAGCACCGGCTAAAACTATGAAATAAATAGTAATTAGCTAGTGCTTCTATGTATTATATATTGTAATGAAATTAAAAGTGTTTAAATGGTGAAACTATTTTTTAGCAGATGATTTTCTTAATAAAATAAAAGCTACACCTAAAACGAGTGTGATGACAAAACCGATGTATGGTGAACGTGTTCTTTCTTGGCCGGTTGCAGGTAATGATTTTGATTGGTGATGAGTTGTTATAGCTGATTGCGATGATGTAGAATCATGTGATTGTTGCATTGAACGACTTATCATTGCTTGGTTGTTAGCATGAATAGGTTGTCCAACTGCATCATGGTTAAAGCCAGCATCCACATTATCATCCGCAACAATCGCATCGCCATTTTGGTCATGATTGAAGTTGCTATCTACGCTATTAGCTGTCATTAAAGGATTACCGTCTCCATCATGGTTGAAGCTAGCATCTACATTATCCTCAGCAACGATCGCATTGCCATTTTGGTCATGATTAAAGTTGTTATCGATATTGTTATCAGAAGCAATAGGATTACCGTCTTGATCGTGAATAAAGTCACTATCTACACTATTAGCTGTCACTAGAGGATTACCGTCTTCATCATGGTTGAAGTCAGCATCCACATTATCCTCAGCAACGATAGCATCGCCATTCTGATTATGATTAAAATTGTTATCAATGTTGTTATCAGAAGCAATAGGGTTACCATTTTCGTCGTGATTAAAACTGCTATCGATGTTATTTTCCGCAGTAATAGGGTTACCATTTTCGTCGTGATTATAAGTTGAATCTGTTTGATTAGCTTGAGTGATGGCATTACCATTCGACTGATGGTTAAAACCTTGGTCTACTTGATTATTTTCTATAGTTGCAGCTGAAGCCTCGTGATGTGATGTAAGAAATAAAGCAGAAGTAGTGATAGTTGCGCCGATTAAGTATTTGATAGAATGATGAGTCAAAAAAATCTCCCCTTGAATATATTTATTTATACAGTAAAGAAATTTTATCTAAGTTATTGTAGTTAACTCATAAAGTTAAATGTTTAGTTATCAAAACTTCGTTATGTACAATCTAAATATAGTATCAAATCATTTGAAAGCCCTATGAATCAGGTGTCAATGAAATAACAGTTTTGTCACTCTAATCATCAATCATGTAATAACACTTAATATTATCTAACAAAGTAAGTACTTTTGATCAGGCTTTATGTTATGTAGAATACATATAAAGAGGTGAGAACGATGGAAATAGTATATGTCGCTGGCGGTTGCTTGTGGGGCGTGCAAGCTTTTTTCAAAACAATACCAGGTATCGTATCAACTGAAGCTGGAAGGGCGAATGGAACAACATCAAATTTGAATGGTGAATACGATGGTTATGCCGAATGTGTAAAGTTAACGTTTGATCCGGATAGGTTGTCTATTCGGAACATTATGTCATATCTTTTTGAAGTGATTGATCCATATAGTTTAAATCAACAAGGTCAAGATATAGGTGAGAAATATAGAACAGGATTATATAGTGAAAATATGCAACATTTGAAGGAAGCACAAACTTTTATTGATGAGCGTGAAGATAGTGATTATATTGTAGTGGAAGTCTTACCTCTGTCTAACTATGTAAAAAGTGCGAACGAACATCAAGATAGATTGGAAAATTATCCTGAAGATCATCATATGTGTCATATTCCCATGTATATGTTAAATAAATATAAATAAAAAGAGGTCACTTAATGTGACCTCCGTGTTAATTATTTGCGTTTACCGTCAAAAGTATCGAATAAGCTTAATGTTGCTAAGCCTAATAAGTCTAATGCATGTTGAGCACCTTTTTTACCATGTCCAGCTTCGAAGTGTTTGTATGCTGCTACACTTAGTACTGAAATTGTAGCTACTGAGCCTAAACGTGAAGCAGTTTTACTTAAGAAACTTACTGCGAATAAGCCTGCAGCAGCTGCTTCAACTGTACCAACTAATTTAACTGATTTCTCAGGTAAACCGAAGACATTTGTGAATGTATCAGACATACCTTGGTCACCTTGTAATTTGGGTTTTGATGCATCGTAAAGTTCTTTAGCAAGTTTTAAATTTGTAGCATAACGTAATATCATAAAAATATTTCCTCCTATTTATCTTCAAAATATTTATCTACTATAGGTTTAACCTTTTCCCCAAAAAGACGGATGGAATGCATTGTTTTTTCATGAGGCATTGATCCGACTGGAGTATGAATCATAAAACGATTAAGACCTAGAGTTTCTACAGTTTCAATAATTTTTTGTGCGACTGTTTCAGGGCTACCTAAGTATATCGCACCTTCGCTTCCAATTTCTCGTTCAAAAGATTGTTCATTGAAAGGTGGCCAACCACGTTCTCTACCAAGTACATCTTGATGTGCTTTTAATGAAGGGAAGAACTCACGTTTAGCTTGCTCGTCAGTGTCAGCAATATATCCCCAAGAATGTACAGATATTGGTAATTGAGATGGATCATGTCCATATGATTCAGCAACAGATTTGTAAATTTCTATATTACGTGCGAACCGTTTAGGATTACCACCAATAATAGCATAAGTGATGGGTAAACCAAATGCACCTGCTCGTAATGATGATTCAGGTGTACCACCTGTAGCGATAGAAATCGGTAATTCGCCATGTTCTATTCTAGGATAAACACCTGTGTTTTCAACGCTAGGACGTAATTTACCTTCCCAATTGATGATTTCATGCTTATTAATTTTTAATAGCATTTGAAGTTTTTCATTAAATAAATCTTCATAGTCATTTAAGTTGTAACCAAATAATGGGAAAGATTCAATAAATGATCCTCTACCTATCATTACTTCAGCGCGACCATTAGATACAGCATCTAATGTTGAGAAGCGCTCGTATACTCTGACTGGGTCATCAGATGATAAAACAGTAACAGCTGATGATAGTTTGATATGTGAAGTACGTGCAGCTGCAGCAGCTAACACAGTTACTGGATCTGACATAGCATAATCTTTACGATGATGTTCGCCTAAACCATAGATGTCTAAGCCTAGCTGATCTGCCAATTCTATTTCTTCTACTATATTTCTAATTCGTTGTGCATTTGAAATAGGAAGTTCTGAACCTTCCGGCATATGAATTGCACTATTATCGGCAAATGAAGTTAATCCTAATTCAATTTTCATAGTTGCCACCTCAAATATAATTTTTGTATTGGATATATTATATATATCGTTGTTAGTTGAAAGTCAATACGATTTGTTCGCCTCATTATTGAGGCTATTTTCGGGGTAAAAAAGCATATTTGTTATAACAATTTAATTTGCCGTAAATTTAAAACTTTTTGAAAATTAAATAGGTTCTTTAGTTTTATTGGATAAAGTGTAATAATAGTTATCGTTATCATAAATAGAAAGGGAGTATCGGTATCATTGGAGGAACAACGTCATTATAATCTAATCACTACAATTCTATTTTTCTCTGGAATTATCGTTATGGGTAGCTTATATACTGCACTTCCACTTACAGCAGCATTTGCGCATTCCTTTCATATACCTCAATCGGTAGCAACATTAAATGGAGTTATTTTTTCAATTATGTATTCGATAAGTTGTTTGTTTTATGGAACAATTTCTGACAAATATGGAAGAATAAAAACCATATTAATAGGTTTAAGCGGCTTGACCATCATTTGCTTTATTATCGGGTTTGTACAATCATTTTCACTATTACTCATTATGCGTGCAATACAAGGTATATTCGCTGCAACATTTTCTCCAGTAGCAATCACGTATACGACGGAAACATATCCAGCTAAAAAAAGAGTTACTGCAATTAGTTTTATTAGTACTAGTTTCATGTTATCGGGGGTATTAGGGCAGAACTTAAGTGAACTCATTGTTCATCATCTTAACTGGCATTGGGTATATTTCACTTTAACTGTATTATATTTGTGCTTAATATTTGTTATTTACCGCTATGTACCAGAAAACCCACGTCGAAATGCGGATGTACAATTACTTAAATTCTTTAATAACTTTAAAGACTTTCGCGATAATTTAAATGTTTTATACTGTTTATTTATCTCATTTACGTTATTAATTATGTTTATCAGTATGTATGCCATTTTAAATTTATATATCTTATCAGATAAAGTGAATGGAGATATGTCTACAGCATCATTAGTGAAATTGTTTGGTGTGATAGGAATGCTAGTATCGTTGTTAGGAGGTCGTTTAAGTGGCCGGATAGGTATTAAGCGTGTCATCTCACTTGCCTTACTAACAAGTACGTTATCACTGATACTGATGGGGATTACGACAAATATTATTTGTATTACAATATTTAGTGTTACATTTGTTGCTGGTATTGCATTTGCGATTCCATCAGTCATTTCGAAGGTGGGTATGACTGTTAAACATAATCAAGGATTCTTCTTATCAGTTAATACTGTTATATTATTTATGGGTACAGCTATTGCACCTATACTAATGATTTATATCGCTAAATTACCACAATATTTCTTAATGTTTGCTTCAATCGCATGTATTGGACTTATTTCATTTATTGTATCGCTATTTATGCCTAAAGATGAAAGTGCACATTAAATAAAAAAACATAATGAATGACTTGGTTAATAGATATGATATATATTTAAACGATTTATTTATAGTGTATGACTATAAATGAATCGTTTTTTTAGTATTAGAATTATATACATAGCTATTATATGATTGAAGAAATACAAATATTTAATAGGGGTGAGAAACGATGAATTATTCACCAAAGCAAGGCACTAAATCTCATGGATTGCCACATGATCCGTTTAAAAGTAGTACAGTACCAAGACCTATCGGTTGGATATCTACAGTTTCGAAAGATGGTAAAGATAATCTAGCACCTTATAGCCAATACCAAAATTTAACTTGGGATCCACCTATGGTTATGTTTGCGGCGAATCAGTCTGTATTAGGTGATCACGAACGTAAAGATACTGTGAAAAATGCCGAAGAGACGGGTTGGTTTGTATGGAATATGGCTACGTATGATTTAAGAGAGGCGGTTAATTTATCATCTAAAGCATTAGCACCCGATGAAGATGAATTTGACTATGCTGGGGTCACTAAAGAATCATGTATTGAAGCACCTGGCTACAGAGTAAAGGAGTCTCCAGTACATTTCGAATGTGAATATGTTCAAACAATTCGCATACCAACTGGTGATCCTGTATCCACAGTAGATATTGTAATTGGACGTGTTGCTCAAGTGCATATCGATGATAAAGTCATCACTGAAGATGGAAAATTAGATATTCCATCAATTCGTCCAATCGCACGTTTAGGATATTATGATTATACAGTTGTTGATCAAGTATTTGAAATGAAAGCACCTCATGCTTCTAAAGAAGAATTAGCAGGATTAGAAGGTAGAAACTTCGATAATAAAAATGATGATTAAGGTTAATAGCACTTTCGTAATTAAACATTGAATATAAAATAATAGCCAGTCGATGCGGTGTTAAAAACCACATTGACTGGCTATTATAATTTAGACATATTGATAATTATATTAAATCTTTATTCACTTTTTGTAGTTCTGTATAGTCGCCATCAATGTGTACGTTTGGAGGTTGTACATCAACTTTTGGAAATAGTAATAAAGCGACTAAACCTATTAAACCATATATAATAAAGGTCATTGTATAACCTAAATCTTCTATAAATGGTCCTGCTACAATTGAGCCCAAAACTTGCCCAACGGCTAACATTAAAAATGGAATTCCGATACCTAATGACGCATTTTTCACAAATATCTTCACACCCCAAACGAGTAGTACACCTGTAATGAAAATATAACTCACACCAAAGATTAATGATGAAAGGAAGGGCACTATCCACACGATAGGCGTTAAAGCTAAGAGAATAGAAGCAGCTGACATTAAGATAACCCCAAAAAAAGTAGGCAGATTGAATATCTATTGATCAATGATATGACCAGAAATACCACCAAATTTAGGTGGTAGAAACATGATCGACAGGGCTAGAAAAATCAAGTGTATCGTGTAATGCTGATAAAATTTCTGCTTCAGAGTAATTGTAATTATTCTCTACCCATCTTCTTATAATTTCTATAAGCCCACTACTATAAAAATCAGCAATTAATTGTGGATGATCGCTGTTCATAATTTTATGTGCTAATAAATCGTTATTACACTCAGCACCTTCTAATATTTTCTCACTACAGAATTGAGTCAAGCTGCGAAAGACAGCGTCTTGTCTTGATGCGACAAGTAAATGTTTAAATACAGGTTTATGTGTATTGATGAATGAGATAAATGATTCTAATGCATCTGTTGAACCGTGCTGATGTAAAGAATCTAAATCGAGTGCTTCTTTCATATATTCTGTTAATGAATAAAGTAAGTCATATTTATCTTGGAAATATCGATAAAATGTACTGCGATTAATTTCAGCAGCGTTACATATTTTCTGTACAGTGATGTCATCAAAGTGATAGTCATTTAATAATTCAAAAACTGTTTGATTAATATGTTTTATCATACGTTTTTGTGTAGATGTCGTCATAAGCAGGACTCCCCGAATAGTCATTTTATTAAGATAAGATTGATAGATAATTTATCATAGACGTTGTTATTTTACCAAATATAAATGCTTTTTACATGGAATACCCATTATTGAATTGCGGAGACAACACAAAAAAGCAGGACTTGTGAATAGATAGCTCAAGTCCTGCTTACATGATTGTTACTCGGAGTTATTAGATTTTACTAGAAGAATTAATGATCAATACCTTCTAACCATTCATCTACTTTATTATCGTTGTCATCAACATAGTCTTTGGCAACTTGTTCTGGATTTTTCTGGTCTTTGAAGATTTTCTTAGCTAATTGATCTTCGTCTTTTTTGCTCCAGTCGTCTGACATACGCGTTGCAATTGTGTATGCTGCTGGATGATTAGCTTTGAATTCTTTATTAAATACTAAGTTAATATGTTGATCTTCTTTACCATAGATTTTGTCAGGATCTTTTAACATTTTAACGCCTAATTCTTTAGAGAACCAACTAGAATCCATTGCTGTAAATAGAATTGGTTGTTGTTGTTTATAAGCTTTTTGAACTGCTTTAAATTGATCTTGGTCAGAAGATTCTTTTAGGCTATAACCGTCTAGATTATCTTCATCAAGTTCACTTTTAGTTTGTTTCATGACACCATTTCTAGCGTCTGTACCTTGAATTTCTTTATCAAATTTCTTGCTATCTTTTAAGTCAGCAATTGAGTCGATATTTTGTTCATATTTTGGTACAGCTAAGCCTACTTTAACATCATCGACAAGGTTCTTTTTGTCGTAAACGGATAATTTGCTTTTATATTGATTGTAGTAACTTTTATCTGTAGATGGGAAAATACCAGACGCATGGAATGAATCTGCATTTTCAGCTACAGATGCATATAATGGACCACTTGCTTGTACAGGTGTAGTTGTAACGTCATAACCCGCTTTTTTAAGAACTTCAGCTATGACTAATGTACGTGGCGCTGAGTTATCACTAGCAATATATGGTAATTCGATTTCTTTATTGCCTAGGGAAGTATTGCCATCTTTTGATGAACTTCCGCCACCGTTACCACACGCGCTTAGCACGATAGCTAAGGCAATAGTGGCAAACAGGCCTAACAGTTTGAAACCTCTTGTTTTAAACATTCAGCATATCCTCCTTTTTAAGATTAATATCTATCATCGTCATGACTGAAATCGGTACGATGTTTGTTGTCAGTATGATTTGAATATTGATCGTATACATCTTTACTATTTTCTCTTGCATATAACATTAATGCATTAAATAGCATGGTTAGGTTCATTGGATGCAAATCGTGATACGTGTGATTCGCTTGTATAAGTTGAACGGTGTGTATCATCTTGATAACGTCGTTCATCTTCATCACGATGATATTGACGATCTAAACGTGATGGGTGTTCACTTTCAAAGTTTCTGCCATCTCTTTCACGACGATCAGTAGCGTAAGCACTATGACGATCTTCATTGTTAGATGCATGAGATTCAGCTTGATGTGAATCTTGTTCTAATGCTTTACCTTCGATATCTAATTCTGGGAGGATGCTGCCTAACCATTTAGGTAAATACCATGATCCTTTACCAAATAATTTTGTTAATGCTGGAATTAATGTCATACGTACGACAAAGGCATCAAATAATACCCCAAATGCTAGTGAGATACCCATTGATTTGATTTGCATATCGTCTTGGAATACAAAGGCGATAAATACACTGGACATAATCAATGCAGCTGCCACTATAACAGGGCCACTTTCTTTAATACCTACTCTAATAGAGTGGTCATTGTCACCAGTTTTACTATATTCTTCATGCACACGTGTCATTAAGAATAGTTCGTAGTCAATGGCTAAACCGAATAGTAAACCAATTGTAATAACTGGTAAGAATGCTAATAGTGGACCAGTGTTTTCTACACCGAATAGGCCACCAAGGAAGCCATCTTGCATGACCAATGTTGTGAATCCGAGTGTTGCCATTAATGATAATACGAAACCAAGAACGGCTTTTAATGGAACAAGGATTGAACGGAATACGAATACTAATAATACAAATGCTAATAATACGATAACACCAGCAAATACTGGGATAGCATTATTTAATTTTTCAGCCATATCGATGTTGATCACGCTTTGGCCTGTTACTTCTGTATTAAAGTCGTATTTTTCTTTGGCTTGTTTATTATAATCACGTAAATCATAAACTAAATCGCTTGTTGATTGCGCATTAGGTCCATCTTCAGGAATGATAGAGATTAATGCATAATGGTTATTATCATTTAATTGAGGTTTTTCGACAGTATCCACATTATCCATATCTTTAAGATCTTTTCGCATGCTATTTAGATCAGATTCAATGTCTTTTTTACTGCCACCGTCTTTAGTATTTACAAGCATCGCAATTTGACCGTTATATCCGGCACCAAAGTTATCGGTAACTAAGTTATACGCTTTGTGTGCGGATGAATCGTTAGGTTTTAAGCTATCGTCTGGCATACCTAAACGCATTCCAGAAATTGGTATAATAGCTGCGATTAAAATAATTAAACTGATAATAATAGCTAGTACTGGTTTACCAACTACAAATTTAGCCCATGGATGATTTTTAGGGTCTTTACTTTTTTCTGGTTTGTCTTTGATTTTAATACGTTTATGGAAAACACTAATTAATGCAGGTAATAATGTTAAAGCGGCAAGTACCGCGAATAAAACACTAATTGCAGATGCGAATCCCATAACAGCTAAGAAATCAATACCTACTAATGAAAGACCACAAACGGCAATCATAACTGTTAAGCCGGCGAATATAACTGC
Organism: Staphylococcus sp. 510; assembly: GCF_057219715.1. Classification (NCBI taxonomy): domain Bacteria; kingdom Bacillati; phylum Bacillota; class Bacilli; order Caryophanales; family Staphylococcaceae; genus Staphylococcus; species Staphylococcus sp. 510. The sequence continues at coordinate 155,379 of NZ_JBXVVK010000002.1, forward strand.
GCTTCCTGCTGTACCAACAGCTAAGGCAATGGATTCAACAGGTGGGGTACCTTTTTTCCTGATTTCTTTGTATCTAAATAAGATGAATAGAGAATAGTCGATACCAACAGCTAATCCAATCATTACGGCTAGTGTTAATGTAAAGTTTGGAATATCGAATACGTTTGTTAATAATGCAATGATACCAATGCTTGAGCCTAGTCCTATGATGGCGCTGACAATTGGCATACCTGCTGTGATTAATGAACCAAATGTAATTAATAAGATGATAAATGCAGTGACAATACCAACTAATTCTGAATTACCACCTGGTTCAGAACCACCGCTACCACCTTGAGCTTGTTCGATTTGAACATTGTGGTCATCTTTCACATCTTTCATTTCGCGATTGATAATTTTCTTAGAAGAATCTTTTAATGATGTTTGGTTGACTACATAATTGACTGTAGCAATTGCAGTATCATTATCATCATTGACTGGATTTGTTTCATATGGATTACTTACGTTTTGTACGTAATCATCATCTTGTTTAATATTATCAAGTGCTTTTTCGATATCTTTCTTAGTGCTTTTATCTGTAATACCATCCTTTTTATCAGAATGTATTACAATTTTCATAGATGCTTTTTCACTATCTTGATGGAACTCTTTTGACATCTTGTCATTTGTATCTAATGATTTAAGACCATTCATTGTAATATTGCTATCAAATTTAGGTGCGCTAATCAATAATGGTGTAATGATAACGCCTAGAATCAAAAGCCACGCAATGATACTGACCCATTTGTGCTCAGCAATGAATTTGCCTAATTTGTATAAAAGTTTTGCCAAGACATTTCCTCCTATTTGTTTTTTTTATTCGTTAACTTGTGACAGAGCTATGAAGTTGAGCTCAATTTAATTGAGAGAAATCTGTGGTGTTTTAAAGTTACAATTATTAATTTAACAAGATTCAACAGCTTGAAACACCATTAATTTTATTGAGTCGTTGAAAAATGAAACAGATTGTAAGAATTGTTGGACATTTTATTGAAAAGATAACTAAGAAGCGTGATTAATGTGTTGTTATAGCCACTGTTAACTTGTGACAAAATGACCAATGAGAATTAAAATACCTATCAATACTAAACATAAGCCAGGTAAATAAAATTTCTCTTTTAACTCATGGCGTTTTTCGTCAGTATATATCACAATTTTAGAAATAATGATTAAAATTATGCCTAAAATAATAAGTATGATAGATAAAGACATGTGGATGCCTCCTAACAGTATGAAACAAAAAATTTGATGGGGCGAAAGTCAGATAAAATTAAAAAGTGCTTATTATAAGTTTCATTCCCTGTATTCAGTTAAATAATAAGCTAAATACACAGTTTTAATAAAAAAGATCGAAATTGGGATGACTATGGCATGATTCCCCCCATGATGCGTCGAAGAGTTAAAACTTTATATAAAAAAAGTGGGGCAAGTTAGATACTCACCACCACTTAATAGGTATTTAGGCGTTATTCATTAATCAAACGAAAGAGTTCAATAAATAATTGAATACAATTATTGTGCGTTGGCTTTTAAGTTAACATCAATATTGCCACGTGTTGCTTTAGAATATGGACAGAATTGATGTGCTTGTTCTACATATTGTTCAGCTTCTTCTTGAGATACATTTTCTAACGTAACCTCAATGTCTGCAGCTAATTTGAATCCATTATCTGTAGCGTCTTTCACTAATTCAATCGTGATTTCCACTTCTGGGTTTGCGTCATTAACTTTATGACGAGATAAAATTAATGATAGTACACTGTTAAAGCATGCACTATAACCTGCCGCAAATAATTGTTCAGGGTTAGTATCGTTACCACCTTGACCGCCCATTTCTTTTGGTGTTGCTAAATTTTGGACAAACGTATTATCTGGACTAAATACACGACCATCACGGCCACCATTACTAATCATTGTAGTTGAATAAATTGATTCTGCCATTTCAAAAACTCCGTTTCTAATTAAATTAAGTTAAATTATATATTTGAATTAACTAATTTAACTTGATTGAATTATAAGGGGATATACATATAGTTACAAATTATTTGTTTATTAAGATTGACTGAAAAGATAAATAGATGCTATTAAAAATGCGAAGTGTAATTTTATAGCACTTTGTTATATAATGGAGATGAATTTTAAAACGGCAATTGATTAAAGGAGATTGAAAACATGAAAGATATACAATTCGACAAAGTCAGCATGTGTTTGAAATTATCTTGTTCAGCACTTTTAATCAGTGGGTCAATGATAGGTTATGGTTTTGCTAGTGACATGACAGCACAAGCAAAAGAAACCTCATCTTCATTTCATACATCTGAATCAAAAGATGAGTCATTGAAAGATAAAATCGATGACGCTAAAGATGACATTGATCGACTTACACATTTAAAAGAAGATTCAAGAGAGGATTACCACAAACAATTAGATGATGTATCTGATAATGCAACATTGGATAAGATAATAGAAGATGCTAAAAAAGAAGATCGTAAATTAAAATTATTAGATAAAGAAACACATCAAACAACGAATTCAGATAAAAACGCGTCTACTGAAAAGAATAATGAAAATGTAAAAGACACTAAAGACAATGATGATGTTACTAAAGACCTAGACAAAATTTTGGCGGATTTGGATGTATCTTCAGAAAAGGTTGATAACCCTCAACAAAAAAGCGATAAAACGAATCAGGTACCAAGTCAAAGTAATGTACGTGATACGCAGCAAACGTCAAATCTTAACCAAACGTCAGTGCTCAATGATTTAGATAAAATAAAACAAGATACAACATTAGATGAAGATGTAAACGTGACAAATACACAAAAGGATTTCAACCGTGTATCTAACCAACGTCAAGATGCACAACAAGATTCTAAAGATCAATCGCAAGATACTACTAAAAAACTGCCTCAAACTAACATTAAAGAACAACAAACATTAGATGATTTAAAACACATTGCAAACGAAGCGGATGTGAAACAATCTGATCATAAACAAGATGAACATGTAGGAAAGATTACAAAGGAATTAGAGGGTAGTGACAAAATAGATCAAGCGATTTCTAGTCAATTAGCTTCTAATAAAATGAATGATGATCAATACATTAATAATAAAAGGGATACACTTAAGGCACTAGAAAAGGATGTCAATCAACGAAGTGATTTTAATAAGCAACGTAAACAGGCTTTAAAACAAGATATTCGTCAAACAGAACAACGCATGAATCAACAACATGATTTAATACTTAATCAGTTGCAACAATCCAAAGATAAAAATAAAGTGGCTCAATCCATTTTGGATACAGTGATGAGTCAAAATGAAGCGAAACAAGCAATGAAACACGTAAAGACGAAAGGAAAGACAGATCAACAAATTGCCAATCAAATTGATAAGCAGTTGGATGGACTTGCACATACATCATCAGATAATATTTTAAAATCAATGTTAGATCAATCTAAAGATAAGCAACAATTAATTAAGCAACTACTTGCTACACGATTAGGAGATAAAGAAGCACAACGTATTGCGAAACAATTAGCAAATGGTCAATTATCAAACCAACAAATTGTAGAGCAAATTAAACGACACATTGATAAACAAGGACATGTGAGCGCGGATGACATTTTAAATGATGTATTAAATAATGCAAAAGATAAACGACAAGCGATTGAAACTATATTAGCAACGAGAATAGAACAAGGAAAAGCAAAGGTGTTAGCAGATGTCATTAATCGCATACAAAGTGATAAAGCAAGTGCTTTAGATTTAATCAAGTCTGCCATTAACGGTAAAGCTAATGATTTATTGCAATTGCAACAAAAGATGGACAGTGCTAAGAAAGATTTAGACTATATTGTTTCTCCGATCAAAAATAGACCAAGCATTTTTGATAGAATGAATCAACAATCCAATCAAGGCTCTCGTTTATTAGATCAACTTAATTCTGGTGGTAGTCTATTGGATAGTATTCCTGATATTCCAACGCCAACACCTGAAAAAAGCCTAACGCTTGGTTCTAATGATGGATTCCTAGATGGATTGTTTAATGATGATGGTAATCTATCATTACCTGATGCAGGTCAGGCAGTTAAGCAACATTGGATACCTATAGCATTAGTTATAGCCATTATCGGTGGTAGTATAATCTGGTATAGTAAACGTAAAAGATCAAAATAAATTAAAACAAGCGAGACAAAGTTAACTTTGTCTCGCTCTTTTTAATGGTGTAATCCGAGTGATTTATTTACCCGTTATATAATCCAATTGTGATGCATCATCAGCATCAATCGTTCTATATGAGATAACGCCTAATCCTTTCACATTTGATTCTGAAATGATAATTGAACCATCAGCGTTAACTTTTTCTACGAATGCAACATGACCATATTGTGTATCCGCACCTAATTGACCAGCTTCAAAAACGACTGCTGTATGTTTTTTAGGTGTTGAAGATACTTGATAACCTTCCCGTGCTGCACGATTATTCCAATGATGTGCGTCGCCTAAATTACTATGAATATATTGACCAAATTGTTTCATACGCTGATCCACATACCATGTACATTGTCCTTGTGGATAGCTTGAACTTCCTTTGTTTTCTTCGAATGGTTTGAAACTTGATTGTGATTGATCATCGCTATGAATCGTATGATTATATTTATCCAAACTTGGCATTTCTTTCTTATCAAAATCAGTTAAATGATAATGTTTTATAATACTATTTAATTTCTTAGCATAATTAGGATCAGTCGCATAAGTACGTGATAAATGAGAAGTTGCTGACTGGTAAGTAGACGCTTCGCTCTTCCATGTTGGACGGTAAATGTTAGGGTTACCATCTATACCTTTTTTAATTAAACGTGCGTAATCTTCGAGTGATGCTTTTGTATCAGGATATTTACGGAAACCAGCTGTAATATTAAACATGTTATTTGTACTATCAGCTTCTAAAGTATTAAATGAAACAGACTGTCCTTGATAAGTTCCTTTAATGCCAAATAGATTAAAATTAGGTTTTTGTGCTAAAGCGCTATTACCAGAATCAGATTCTAAAATAGCTTGTGCCATCATTACTGAGGCATAGAGGTCTTCTTTTTGACCTATTTGATGTGCATCTTTGGCAATCGTTTTAATAAAATCTCTCGTACTTTTACTATCAACGATATTGATATCACCATCTGTTAAAGTACTGTTTTCTATTTTAGGTAATTGTTGAAACAATCCAGTGGCACGTGTATTTGATTGTTTAAAATCACCTTCAAATGATTGTGCGGGCTTTGTTTTATGTTTTAATTCATCCGGTGTTGGAAGTTGAGGATTGACGTCTTGATGTTTTGTATTGTTTGGTGTTGTATCTTGTTGTTTTTCATCTTGAGTGTGTTTATCTTTAGATGTTTGATACTGCTTTTGCGTTTTCGTTGCATCTTCACTATACTCATCTAAAATTGAATCAATTGCTGAGTCGGAAATGCTTTGATGTGATGTTGACTTGTCATTCTCATTAGAACCATTCGATTGATTTGAAGCATGATCTTGTTGATTGTTATCGCCTTGTTGATGATCTTGAACTTCATCACTTTGTGAATGATGATCTTGGTCTGTTAGGTTGCTATTTTCATCTTCGTTATTATTAATAGATTGGTTATCTTTAATAGACTCGTCTTGTTGTGGATCCTTTTCAGAGCTATCGCTATTATCTGTATCTTGACCATTATCAGTCATCGCATCATTATTATTCGATTGTTCATTTTCAGACGTTACATTTGTATCATCTTCTTCATGAGAAGGTTGTTCATAGTCTGAAATATCAGAGTCAAAATGAAATAGATTTTGAATTAAAGTTGTTAAACTAAAACTATTGTCATATTGGTCTGGAGACCATAATCGATTAAAGTCAGATTGATGCGTGGATAATCCATCATAAAATTGATTAATTAAATTTGTTGATTGATGTGATTTTTTATAATTATCATCTGTAACAGATGTTTGTGTTCCGTGATGATTTTTTTGTTGTTGCGCTTTGTCTTGTTCATCCATTTTAGTGTCTTCACGTGATGGTTTCTTAGTTTTTTCATGCTTTTGTTGTGGTGTGTCCATTTCATCATCGTCTTGTGTGCCTTTAGTACGTTTATTATTATTGTTTGTTGAATCATTGTCACTTTGAGTATTACGCTGTTGTGATGATGAAGACGGCGTTGTTGAGTGGTCATCTGCAGCATTAGCTATGGGTGCTGTTGAGAAAGATGGCACAATTAATGTAGTTGTAAGTAAATATATCAAGAATTTATCTTTAGACATCTGTGATTAGCTCCCTTAAATATTTGAAAAATGATTGAGATACATATTGGACATTTGTTATAATTTAACTTATGACATTTATAGTTGATATGTATCAACAAATTGAAATAATCTAGTAAACTTAATTATACTAACCTTTATCAGAAAAATAAATTGTTTTTGGAAAAATGTAATCTAACATTTGGTAAAATAAGTATAAATATGATGGCGATATCAATAATAGATAGGAAAGTTAATCAATCGTTTTTAGGAGTGTGACAATGAAAAACGCACTAAAGCTGTTTAAAACAGATTTAAAGAAAATTGCTAAAACACCAGCAGTTTGGATCATATTAGCGGGGTTAGCCATATTACCCTCATTTTATGCGTGGTTTAACTTATGGGCAATGTGGGATCCATATGGAAATACAGGCCATATTAAAGTAGCGATTGTCAATGAAGATAAAGGTGACAAAGTTAGAGGGAAAGAGATTAATGTAGGTAATAAAATGGTACAAACCCTCAAGAAAAATGATAGCTTTGATTGGCAATTTGTTAGCCGTGAAAAAGCAGATCATGAAATTAAAATGGGGAAATATTATGCAGGCATATACATACCGAGCAAGTTTACACATCAAATTACGGGAACATTAAGGAAACACCCTGAAAAAGCGGATGTCGATTTCAAAGTCAATCAGAAAATCAATGCGGTTGCGGCGAAATTAACAGATACAGGTTCTTCATTAGTGGTAGAAAAAGCTAACGAACAATTTAATCAAACCGTGACGAGAGCATTACTTTCAGAGGCGAATAAAGTAGGTCTGAAAATTGAAGATGAAGTGCCAACAATTAATAAAATCAAAAATGCGGTCTATGCAGCAAATAATTCTCTGCCAGAAATTAATAAGTTTAAAAATAAAATCATCTATTTAAATGAACACCAAGATGACCTTGATCGCTATGCGAATCAATTTAGAAATTTAGGTAATTATAAAGGTGATATTTTAGATGCACAAGAAAGATTAAATCAAGTTAATTCATCAATACCAGCATTAAATGAAAAGGCCAAATTAATAATAGCGCTGAATAATTATATGCCTGATATTGAAAGAGTACTAAATGTAGCAGCGAATGATGTACCGGCACAATTTCCTAAAATCAATAGAGGTGTCTCTATAGCGGGGCAAGGTATTGATGCTGCGAACGACCAACTCACAGATGCTAAAGGATTTTTAACACAAGTTCAAAATCGAGTTGGTGATTATCGTGATGCAGCAGGACGTGCCCAAAATGTAAATAATGATGTTAACCAAGGTTTACGTCAGAAAGGTGCGCGTCAACAAAGTGCTCATAATAAACAACACGACGAGGGAAATAGTTATCAATCTGGAATCAAGACGCAATCATTAAGTACTTCCGGTGATAATGAAAGTAACCAGTCAAATGAGCTAGTAAGTTCAAATGATGTTAAATCAATGAATACAGCATTGACTGAATCATTATTATCACTTTCTAATTTAAGTGATGTTCAGGCCAAAGCATCTCAAAAAGATATGGATGCATTGAAACATATCTCATACGGTATTTTGGCATCAGACAAACCGACTGAGTTTAAAGAACCGTTAGAAAATGTATCATCTCGTTTAGAAAATGCTACGAAATATAATCAACAATTTGTTGATATATTATCAGAGCTTGAGAAAAACGAAGATGTTGATTTATCAAAAGAAATTAAGCAAATAAAAACAGCCAATAATCAACTCAATGATCAGTTGAAAACAACCAATCAATTAATCGATGCCTTATCAAATGGTAGTTCTGGTAAATCAGAAGCGATAAATGTGTTGAATAAAATTGGTGATACGAATAAGACATTAAGTCAATTCCGTACTTATGTTAAGAAAGAATTAAATCAAAGTTTATTAAACATTTCGAATGATATTACGTCACAATTGGCATCAGGTCAACAAGCATTATCAACCGTTCAATCTAAATTAAATTCAATCAATCAGGTGATTGATTCAGGACAAAGTATATTAGATAGTGGTAAAAAACGTATTGATCGTATTCAAACAGCATTACCAGGTATAGAACAAACGTATATTAGCGCAATGAAAACAGCGCAAGATTACTTCCCTACAGTGAAGAAAGATGTAGCTAAAGCGGCAGACTTTGTGCGTAATGACTTACCTGGATTAGAACAACGTCTAGCGAATGCTACTCAAGCAGTCAATGACAATTTACCATCATTATTTAGTAAATATGATAATGCGGTGAATTTATTAGATGAGAACCAACCAAGAGCTAAAGAAGCACTGTCAAATTTAGCGGATTTCTCAGAAAATAAATTACCAGGTGTTGAGAAAGATTTGAAGAAAGCCAATAAAATATTTAAACAATTAGATAAAGACGATGCGGTAGATAATTTAATCGATGTATTGAAAAATGATTTGAAAAAGCAAGCTGATGTCATTGCACATCCAATAAATAAAAAGACAACGGACGTGTTCCCAGTTAAAGATTATGGTTCAGGAATGACACCGTTTTATACAGCCTTATCCATATGGGTAGGAGGATTGTTAATGGTTAGTTTATTATCCGTAGATAACAAACATGAGTCTTTAAAATCAATACTTAGTCCTAGAGAAATCTTCATGGGTAAAGCAGGCTTCTTCTTCCTACTAGGTATAGTGCAAGCATTAATTGTATCAATTGGAGACTTAGTTATATTAAAAGCAGCCGTCGAGTCGCCAGTATTATTTGTGACGATAGCAGTGTTCTGTTCACTGGTATTTAACTCAATTATTTATACTTGTGTATCGTTATTAGGAAACCCAGGTAAAGCGATTGCGATTATTTTCTTAGTATTACAAATCGCAGGTGGTGGAGGTACCTTCCCAATTCAAACGACGCCTAAGTTCTTCCAAGCGATATCGCCATATTTACCATTTACGTATGCGATTGATGCTTTACGTGAAACGGTAGGGGGTATTGTTCCAGAAATATTAATTACAAAAGTGATTATCTTAGCATTATTTGGATTAGGATTTATCATAGTTGGTGTTATTTTAAAACCAATCACAGATCCATTGATGAGAAAAGTTTCATCTAAAGTTGATGAAAGTAATGTAACAGAATAAAGTGAATGAGTTTCTAGCACTTAGGCATTATATGTATGCCTTAAGTGCTAGAATTTTTTTATGTAATATACATTAAGACACGAGTTATACACAAAAAATATATTCTTGAGTGATATTATAATAAGTGAATACATTTAAGGAGCGTGTGTAGTATATTACTGGACAAACAATTATCGTTGATGGTGGTATGAGATTCCACTAGATTAGTTAAAGGTATTTAGAAGAAATTTTGATTCAAATCAGACTCATGAATCATTGAGTGTTTAATAAAAAAACAGGATAAGGCATTCAGCTCAAGTAAGAGCCAATGAGAATGACTTAATCCTGTCTTTTATATTATTCTGATTTGCTTTGTTTGTTTGTTTGAAGTGCTATTGTTTTGAGCTGAGCGATTTGCATTATTATTGTTATTTGATCCTTGGCCACCTTGACCGCCTTGACCTTGTGCTGATTCAGTACTTGCCTTTGGTTTATTTACTGGTTCAGATTGTTGTGTACGTGCCGGCTGATTTGACGGTTTAGATTGAGCTGATTGGCTAGGTGATGTCTGATGATTAGCCTGGGATGATTTTTGAGTTGGTTGTTGATTAGCTGAATGATTGGAACTGTTTACATTATTTTGTTGTGAATTCGTAGGCTCAGCTTGAACAGATTCTTGATTTGTTGTAGTTTTTTCCGCTTTATCTTTTGATGCTTTCTTTTTATCTTTTTCCTCAGTTTTGTGTTCGGCTTTATGAAGAGATGATTTATTTTGGTGTGTCAAAGCTGCAAAAACAGAAAATCCTAAAGCTAATACAAGTGCAAAAATAACAATGCTTGCTAGTAATTTCTTCAAAAGTGTATCCTCCATTAACTTCGATAATCATTAACTATATTATAATCAAATTTTTGAATAAGAACACAACATTTAACGATATTTTAAAATAATAGGAAAGTAAGTGACATATATGAGTGTATTAACTAATGAACAAAAGGTCGAAATTTTATCAGAAATTGTGGCTATCCCTTCAGTCAATGATAATGAATTAGCTGTAGCACAATATTTAGCCCAATGGCTTAATCAATATGATATTGACACACACATTGATTATATTTCAGGTCAACGTGCAAATCTCATCGCAACCATAGGGTCTGGTAAACCAGTCGTTGCAGTATCAGGACATATGGATGTTGTAAATGAAGGGAACCATGATGATTGGACATCGCCACCATTTGAATTGACTGAACGAAATGGTCATTTATACGGACGAGGCGCTGCGGATATGAAGTCGGGATTGGCTGCCTTAGTCATCGCAATGATTGAAATTAAAGCAAGTGGACAATTAAAAAATGGTACCATTAAATTATTAGCAACTGCTGGAGAGGAAATGGAACAAGCAGGATCAGAACAATTATATCGTAAAGGTTACATAGATGATGTCGATGCCCTAGTCATCGCAGAACCATCTTATCCAAGTATTGTATATGCTCATAAAGGATCAATGGATATTAAAATCACATCTAAGGGTCGTTCAAGTCATAGTTCTACACCTTTTATGGGAGAAAATGCAATTACACCACTTATTGAATTGATTCAAAATATTAATCAAGCATATGAAGACATTACCCAAAGTATAAAAGGGACGGCGCTAGATTATGGTAATATGGTCAATCAGATGGCTGATCAATTGCCTAGTTTTGTAAGTAAAGACGAAGTTCAAACTAGAATTCAAGGACTTGTGATGACCAATAGCATGATTAATGGTGGTTCTCAAGTCAATTCTGTCCCTGATCATGCAACTGCAACATTCAATGTTCGTACGATTCCAGAATATGATAATACAAAAGTTAAAGCACTATTCGAGAAATATATCAACGAAGCGAATCAAAGAGGGGCACATCTAACTCATGACATCTATTTAGATCTTGACCCAGTTGTAACAATGGGCGACAATCACTTATTTAAATTAGGGCATCAACTGGCTCAAACATATTTTGATTCTTCTGCTTTGATAGATACACCAACAGTTGCCGTTACGGATGCATCTAATTTATTAAAAAGTAAAAGCGAAGCATTTCCATTCTTAATGATAGGGCCAGATCAAGGACCACATCAAATAGATGAATGTGTTAATAAAGTTCATTATTTAAAATTTATCGATTACTATATTGAATTATTACTGACTTATCTAAATGAAAATTGATAAGACGTGTAAGATAAAATATTAAATTCAATCATAAATTAGATATGACAAAACTGTAAGGGCTATCACTTTTAATTGTATGTCTTTAGTTGATGACGTATAATTTAGAAGACCCATAAGCAAAGAAGCTGTGGGTAAAGAAAGAGAGGATACGTTATGAATAAAAAGACAAAATCAATCATTGCGTCTACATTAGCTTTCGGTACATTATTAAGTGCATCAGCGAGTGTAGCGCCAGTAATAAATCATACGGCACATGCATCAACAACACAGCAACACCAATCAGCTTACTATACTTATAAAGGTAACGCAGGTTATGATGCGAAGTTTACTTTAGATAAAAATTTCAAAAATGCGATTAAAGCTGGCAACGTTACATTTAATGGTATTAAAATTGCACCAACTCAATCAACTCAAACAGTAATCAAATCAGACCAATTATTCCGTCAATATGATAAAAAATCTAAAAAAGCTTCATTAGTCGATATTCCATTGAAAAAGCAATTGAAGTTAACAGATTTACAAAAATCTTATGGTAAAGATTTAAAAAAAGTAGATAATGGTAAAAATAATACAACTGGTATTTATTACTACCAACCTAAGAAAAATGGCAAAGCAGTATGGTTCGATGCATCAAAAGGTAAAATCGACCGCATTGTCATTGGCTATGAAAAAACCAAAGTAGCGATTCAAAAAGATAAAACGATGGATAAAATTAAATAAGATAGAATGATATGAACAGACGTCCTTATATAGGATGTCTGTTTTTTGATAGATTTAATTATGATAGATTGAAGTTAACGATCACTACAAAGGAGGTTATTTATAGTGATTTTTAAAGGCTTCATGAATATGATTGAACAAAATGATTATGAAACACTTTATTCATATTTTACTAAAGAAATGAAAAAGCAAATTTCCAAGAAAGCATTAAAAAAATTGATACAAGACTACAATAGATTTGCGCATCAACACAAATGCTTTGTAGACATTGGGACTGAAAAGTATGATGAGAATGTTTGGTTAGATGCATTTGAAAACTATGGTGTTTCAATCCATGTCACTCACGGAAAAATATCGGCACTTTTGTTTAAACCGTTGTATTATTTTAAAGATAAACACACAACTTTAACATATCAATTTCCATTTAATGATGAATGGTTTGTTTATTGGGGAGGCGATAACGAACTATTCAATTATCATTATCCTTTAGAAACACAAAGGTATGCATATGATTTTATAAAGATAAATAAAGACTCAGGAATGAGCTATTTTGAAGATGGCATGCGATGTGAACACTATTATGCCTATAATACTCCAGTTTATGCACCATTAAATGGCGTGGTTGTCGATATTGAAAATAATATAAAAGATAATCGTATAGGGCAAACGAATCAAAGACAACCACTTGGAAATTATGTCATGATAAAGCATTCGACAAATGAATTTAGTCTAATTGGACATTTAAAACAACATTCGATCAAAGTGAATATTGGTGATGAAATAACGGATAACGTTATGATAGGTCTTTGTGGAAATTCAGGTAATTCGTCAGAGCCTCATATTCATTTTCAAGTTAGTAATCAACCTAGTTTATTAGAAGGGCAATCACTCAAAGTTAATTTTGAAAATAATAGGACACCTATCAAAGGTGAAACGATTCGCAGATAAAAAGTTTGGTAAATTTAATATATTATATTACAAAACACAACGTATATGTATTGAATTTTATGTAATTTTCATTTACTTTTTACAAAAATATAAATAGTATGAGTAGAGGTTAAAATTTAAACATATACGGAGGATTAATATGAAACGATTGTCTAAAACTATCATTTCTAGTATTTCAGTAATAGCTATAAGTAGTTCATTTTATAGTGGACAAGTAAATGCAAAGAATGATCATTCAACAAATCAAAATAAATTAGAAATTAAGGATAAGAATAAAGCATTTCAGGCATTAAAATTATTACCCAATGATAAAAATGCTAAAAAGCAATTTAAGCATTATAAAACAGTCGACGTCAATACAGATCAATTAGGCTATACACACTATACATTACAACCAAAGTTTAAAAATGCATATGTTCCTGATAGAGAAGTTAAAATACATACTAATCCTCAAGGTAAGGTTGTACTTATCAATGGTGACACAGGTGGTAGTGAAATAAAACCTAGCAATACTGTTCAAATCCATAAAAAGGAAGCTATCGATAAAGCATTTGAAGCTATTTCAATGTCATCTGACAAAGCTAAAAACTTTAAAAATGATGTTATTAAAAAGAATGACATTCAAATTAGTGGTCAAAATAACAAATATGTTTATCAGGTTGAAATTGTAACGACCTCTCCAAGAATATCTCATTGGACTATTCAAGTTGATGCTGAGACTGGTGAAATCGTTAATAAACTAAATAATATCCAACATGCGCATACTGAAGGTAATGGTAAAAGCGTATTAAACAAAACGAAAAAAATTAATATTAATAGTAATGATGATAGCTATGAATTGAAAGATGTGACACATAAGGGAAATATTTCAGCTTATGATTATAATGATGAGGATAGCAGTTCAAAACTAATGACTGATAAAGGTAAAGATTTCATAGACAAGTCACAACATGCTGGTGTTGATGCGAACGATTATGCTAAAGATGTGTATGATTACTATAAAAATAAATTCGGTCGAGAATCATATGATGATAAAGGGAGCCCTATCGATTCATTAACTCATGTGAATCAATTTGAAAATGAAGATAATCGTAACAATGCTGCTTGGATTGGCGATAAAATGATTTATGGAGACGGAGACAATGATAATTATTTACCATTCTCTGGTGCTAAAGATGTGGTAGCTCACGAAATTACACATGGTATAACTCAAGAAACAGCCAATTTAGTTTATGAAAATCAATCCGGTGCATTGAACGAAAGTTTCTCAGATGTCTTTGCATACTTTATTGATAGTGATAATTTCTTAATTGGTGAGGATATATACACACCTAATGTTAAAGGTGATGCATTAAGAAGTATGTCTAATCCTGAAAAGTATGATCAACCTGCGCATATGAAACATTACTCTAAAACACAAGAAGATAATGGTGGCGTGCATACTAATTCAGGTATCCCTAATAAAGCTGCATATTTAACGATAAAACGTATTGGTAAAGATAAAGCCGAACAAATTTATTATAGAACGTTAACACAATATTTATCTTCTAATTCAAATTTTGCAGATGCTAAAAAATCATTACATCAAGCCGCACTTGATTTATATGATAAATCTACAGCAGATAAAGTTAATCGATCATGGGAAGATGTTGGCGTTTAAACTATCAAGCCTTTCACTGAGATAAGCGCAGTGGGAGGCTTGTTTTATGGGGTGACACTTAGGGTTGTCTAACGTTAGACAACGAGCAGTCTAATTTTTGGGAGATAATTAATAGTCAAATGATTAAAATGCACTACCTTATTTGTTTTGCAAAATAATAATTTACATAAATTTAAAATTAATAACATTGTTTTTGTTCATGAATATAGTAATGTTGTATGTATATTGTATATGAGGAGATACAACATTGAAAAAGTATTATTTAATATCGATTTTGTCTTTTATTTTTGTTAGTTAGCACGATGGTATATCGGATGGATTTAAAGCAAGAGGCACAAGTTGTAGCGGTAGGCGATAATTTAATACATCCTAATGTATATAAGGATGCACTTGAATCAGATGGTGTTACATATCATTTTAACCCTATGTATCAACATATAAAAAAAGATATTCAAGCGGCAGATATTGCTTTTATCAATCAAGAATCTCCAATTGGTGGAGATCATCGCCCTTATCATGGATTTAAACGATTTAACACACCTAGGGATATTTCAGATAGTTTGGTAGAAACAGGGTTTAATTTTATTAATGGAGCTAATAACCATGCATTAGATCAAGGTGACGAAGGACTGAAATATCATATTCAACAATGGGATAAATATAAAAGTAAAGTGTTGTTTACAGGTGTTTATGATTCGCAAAAGGATCATGATCAGGTGGCTGTCAAAAAGATAAACGGTATCAATATAGCACTGCTTAGTTATACATTTGGTACTAATGAAATTAAGCCTAAACATCAATACGAAATCAACTATTTTGATGACAAACAAATTAAGAAGGATATACAACAAGCCAAAGAAGTAGCGGATGTCATATTTGTATCGGCACACTGGGGGAATGAAGGCGCTCATCAACCTAATCCAATACAACGAAAATATGCAAAGTTATTTGCTGATGAAGGGGTGGATGTTGTACTAGGTACACATCCTCATGTTATACAACTAGTTGAATGGATTAAAGGTAAGGATCATCATCGCACATTAGTGGCTTATTCCCTAGGAAATTTTTTGAATGGACAGGAAACTGGAAATGAAAGTAATGACTTACTCGGTAGAATAGAATTTAAAATAATGCAAACGCCTAAAGCAGTAAAAATCGAAAACGTTAAATGGCGAAGTATGGTTAATTATTATGAATTAAGTAATATATACAACAAAAACAGTAAAGTGAACTTTAAAATATATCCATTAAAGGATATTGATGAACGTTTAATCAGTAAACATGATCGAAATTATGACCCGAATTCTGAAATGAGCAAATTGCGATTACAACAAATAACTAAAGAGGTTATTAATGAAAGATTTTTAGATGAAGACAGTTTATAAAAAATACGTTAGCTTCTGAAAACAATTGTGTTACTAGAAATATTTAACACACTGTTACCTAACAACATCGTTAAATGTTTCATGAGAAACATTGTAAATGATATTCATTATATTAATGATGTATACAACAATAAATCATTTTTACTCCTTTAATGCCCATAAAATCAATAGAATGGGTAATAGGATCATATTAATATAATGCATAAATAAACAATTTATTGAATTTATATTTACTATGTTGTAAGATGTTATCAAGGAGTTGATGACATGAGCAAGTTTAACTTTGAAGGTAAATGTTTATTAAAATCGACCGATTATTCTAAAGATGAATTGAATTACATCATAGATAAGGCACAACAATTAAAAGCAGAAAAGAAAAATAATCAATCACATCAATTATTAACAAATAAAAATATAGCCATTATATTTGAAAAACCATCTACACGTACACGAGCAGCCTTTAGCGTTGCGGCCCACGACTTAGGTGTTCAAGTAGATTACTTTGGACAGGGAGAGATTCATTTAGGTAAAAAAGAGAGTATATATGACACGGCAAAGGTTCTAGGAAGTATGTATGATGGTATCGAATTTAGAGGACATGATCATAATGATGTTGAAACACTAGCCCAACATGCAAATGTACCTGTCTGGAATGGTTTAACTAATGAATGGCACCCTACACAAATGTTAGCGGACTTTATGACACTCAAAGCAGAGTGGGGGACGTTAAAAGGTAAGACATTAACATATATTGGAGACGCTCGAAATAATGTAGCGAATGACTTATTAGTTACAGGGGCGTTATTAGGCATCAATATGAATATTGTGGCTCCAGAATCTCGCTTGCCGGAATCGCATGTGGTAACGATGGCTAAAGACTATGCGGAACAAACAGGCGCAACGATTCAAATCAGTAGTGATATTGAAAAGACTGTTTATCAAACGGATGCTATTTATACGGATGTTTGGTTTTCAATGGGAGAACCAACAGATGTTATAGAAGAGAGAGTTAAGACATTACAACTTTATCAAATCAATATGTCATTAATTCAAAAGATACAAAATCCTGATGTGAAAGTACTGCATTGTTTACCAGCTTTCCATAATACACAAACGCAAGTAGGCAAAGATGTCTACGAAAAATATGGATTATCAGAAATGGAGATCACAGATGAGGTCTTTCATAGTCCTTATTCTATTGTTTTTAAACAAGCAGAAAATCGTTTACATTCTATTAAAGCCATAATGGCATTAACTTTAGGTGGCATAAAATAAGAGATTACAAATGAGGTGTTATGCATGATTATAGAAGTCTCTAAAGCATTAAAGTCATTTCTTTATGAAAACTATGAAATAGAAATAGGCGAAATAGCGAGTAAGCAAATTATTGATCACATCTATCCTATGATAGAAAATGAAATACACGAAGATATGAAGACAGAGATTCAAAACGAAACTATTAATGATGTTATAGCAAAGTTAGAATCTGAAAAGATAATTAATCAAAAATGAATAAAGAGGTTGAGACAAAAGTGTTTAGGATTTGAGCAGAACCTAACGATGAGCAAAATGGTTTTCCCAATTTTGTCGAATCGTGAGCGTTCCTAGAGCACCAAAAATTTGCGTCTCAACCTCTTTTATGTTCTATTATTTATTTTGTGAAGCAAATGCTTTAGCAATATCACTTAATTTAGTTGGCGCGTCTTCAACTGCCATTTTCATTTCAACAAAGTGCATGCAATCACTATGTGCATTGATCTTTTCAAATGTTTCTTTAAGTTCATGTGATGTATTAACATCATGGACGACTACTTTATCTCCGCCAAATACTGCAGGGAGCGCTTTGTAATCCCACATATGAATATCATTATACGGTTCTTTCATACCATGAATTAAACGTTCCACTGTATAACCATCGTTGTTAACTACAAATATAATCGGTTTCAATTGTTGTCTAATCATTGTTGATAACGATTGAACTGTCAGTTGCAGTGAACCGTCTCCGATAAGTAAGACATTACGTCTATGCGGTGCAGCGATTTGTGTACCTAATGTTGCAGGTAAAGTGTAACCGATAGACCCCCATAATGGCTGACCAATAAAGGTATTGTCTTTATATAAAGCTAAATCATAAGCGCCAAAGAATGAAGAACCTTGTTCAGCGATTAAAATATCGTCTAGTTGTAAGAAATCTTGCATCATCTTGAAATACGTTGCTTGAGTTAATGGTTCATGATCAACTTGATAGTCATGTTCTTGTGGTCGTTGATACTTTGGAAACTCAGATTTGTTTTTATAAGAAATTGTCATTAAGCCATTTAAAAGATGAGGTAGTGCAACTTGTTCAGTGATTGTTTCATTCATTTTAAAATAGTTATGATTAATCATCACAACATCATCGATATCAAATTCAAATGAGAAACCGGCTGTCGCTGAGTCAGTCAATTTCGCACCTATATTTAATATGGCATCACTTTGATTAACATAGTTTTTAACATTTTCTTCGGCGATACTGCCATCGAAGATACCAAGATAATGTTCGTTTTCTTCATTAAAAGCGCCTTTACCAAGAGAAAGTTGTACGACAGGAATATGAGTTTGATTTACAAATTGTTCTAATTCAGAATGCAAACCAAAGCTATTAATTTCATGCCCTGTAATAATCACAGGTTGTTTAGCAGAATGTAATTTATCTTCAATCATTTGAATATAGCGAGATACATCTTGATCATCACGTGTTTCAGGTTGGAAAGGCTTAGCCACGTCGATTTCAGTCATTGCAACATCGATTGGCAAATGTAAATGAACTGGACGACGTTCGTTGATCGCTGCTTGAATAAGTCTAGGAATTTCAGTTGTTGCATTTTCTGGCGTAATATATCCTTGCGCAGTTGTTATTGGTTCAAACATTTTTCTATAATCATCAAATGTACCTTCACCTAAAGAGTGATGAACATATTTTCCAGCTGACTCAACAGCACGAGTGGGTGCACCAGTAATTGCAATGACAGGTACGCGTTCAGCATAGGATCCAGCAATGCCGTTAACAGCACTCAATTCTCCGACCCCAAACGTAGTAACTAATGCACCTAATCCATTAATTCGAGCATAACCATCGGCGGCATAGCTCGCATTTAATTCGTTAGTATTACCAATCCACTCTACTTGGTCATGAGAAATAATATCGTCTAAAAAGGCTAAATTGAAATCACCAGGGACACCGAATATTTTATCTACCCCTGCAGCATTAACTGCATCCATTAAATATTGTCCTACACGTTGTTTCATTATGCATACCACCTTTGTTTATGTATTTGCATTTTACAATTAAAAGATAACTTTTTGTGGAAATAAAGTCAATCAACTTGACCTTTTAGAAAAGTTTAGCATGACTAAAACATGACTAAAATATGACTAAAATAGGAAACTTTATTATAATGAACCTTAAATATTAGAAAAGGAAAGAAAGTACATGTCGACAAATAAAAATGATTATGAACATATGTTATTTTACTTTGCTTATAAAACCTTTGTTACGACAGCGGATGACATTATCGAACAATATGGTATGAGTCGCCAACATCACCGTTTCTTATTTTTTATCAATAAATTACCGGGAATTACGATAAAAGAGTTACTTCAAACATTGGAAATATCAAAGCAAGGTTCTCATGCCACACTGAGAACATTAAAAGAAAAAGAGCTTATTATAGAGCAAATATCCGAACAAGATCGTCGTGTTAAACAGCTATTTGCTACAGAAAAAGGTAATGCGTTAATTAATGAGCTCAATTACGCACAAGATCATCTATTACAAATGATTCAACAAAAAGTAGGAAACAATTGGTACGATATCATGGAAGCGTTAGCCAACCAAAGAGATGGCTTCAAACATATTGAACATTTAAAAACACAAGATTAACTTATACTTTTACTAATTTTCCCTGTTGCATATGATGCAATAGGGGATTTTTATGAAATGTAATGAGAAAGTCTAAATGTTAAGTAATAATGTTGGAAATATTAACATCATACATACTCTTTTTTAAATTTTTGTTAATAATGTAATAAATAGTTGTTATATTAAATAAAATTATTGCTATTTACAATGGATAAGTTAACATAGGATAAAAGCATTTTATTTTAAGGAGTTTATGAATGAAAAGATATGTAACTAAAAAAGCTAAACCAATTGTTAAAATTACGTTAGGTTTAATCACTGCGTCAATTAGTTTAGGAACAATAAGTGTCGTGACTCAACAAGCCACTGCCCATGCTTCTACTTTACAAACGACTTACAACCATACGAGTGCTCAAAATCAAACACGAACATCATCAACAACACCTCATATATCCCAGTCTAAGAAAGCTGTGAAACGTGTCACAACAACAGTTAAGGCGCCAACTACAGTGAAAACGACGACTAAAGTAGCAGCTATTAAGCAACCAACTCAAACAGTCAAAGCGGTATCTGTTTCAGCTCCTAAAACAAATCAAACATCTACGATTAAAACAAGCACGAGTCATACACAAAAACCAACATCAGCAAAAGCACCTACGTCTATACATCCTAAAAGTGGAACCACAAGTACGAAATCCTCAACAAACCATGCGACAACAAAATCACCTATAACAAAGCCAACAGTATCAAAGACATCAACAACGAAACCAACAAATACGACACAACATACAACTACAACACCATCAAAATCAACAACGTCAACGAAAACATCTACAACGACGCGTCCACCGAGCCAGACATCGAAGACGGTATCCAAGACATCAACAAGTACTGCCAAAGCACCTACGACATCTACATCACGATCAAGTACTAAACCGTCAACGATGACTGTTTCATCAACGAAACCAGTAACATCGACAACATCAACTACAACACCAAAAAGCGCAAATTCGAAAGAAACTACAATACCTGCGATAGGTACAAATACGGATGTTAAACCTATCAAACCGATTGAAAGTGCACACAAAGATTATTACACTTCAATGACCCAACTTGAACGAGAAACTAAAGAAGGTATAGATTGGAAGAAAGAAACCCGTGACCAAGGTAGTCAAGTTCTGATAGTAGCACCTCATGGAGGTAATATAGAACAAGGTACGTCTGAGTTAACAAAGTTACTTGCACAACAAGGTGGTTATGATTATTTTTCTTTTGAAGCTATAAGACCATCTAATAATACACAATTGCATGTGACGTCGACACATTATGATGATCCAACTTTACATCAAATGGTTGAAGGACGATCGGCTACCATTTCCATACATGGAGCTAAAGGAGACGACCCAATTGTATTCTTAGGCGGCGCTAAGTCTGACCTAAGAGATGAGATTCAATCACAATTGGAAAGTAGAGGTTTTACTGTACAAGTTCCACCTGAATATTTAGGGGGATTAAATGAGAATAATTTCATTAATAAAAATGAAAATAGTACTGGCGTGCAATTAGAGTTAACGACCTCATTACGAAAAGCGTTATTTAATAATCAAGATATGAGTACATCATCACGAAAAAATGAAGATAATTGGTCGCCGTTAATGTATCAATTTGCAGATGCTTTGCATATGGCAATATCTAAAACTACGGATACATCAACACATTAAAATCAACGTGTTGAGTGTATTGAAAAAAGAATGTTGGCGATATATATTAAATTTAATTTATGTTTTTTCAATCCATTGATAATAAGGTTTTTAAAATTGTTGAAAAAAAGTGTATAATTATGTCATAAGAATTTCAAAGCGATAGTTGAAATGAATAATCGAAAAAGGAGTTTTTATGATGAAAAAATTCGCTATATTATTAACTTTAGTCGGTGCAGGCTACTATGGATTTAAAAAGTATCAAAACCATGTAAACCAAGCACCTAATATTGAATATTAATATGTATCATGAATAAATAGATGCATACATTAAAATAAACCGAGATGAGTCACGCTCATCTCGGTTTATTTAATATCAAAGCTTATTTTACGTCATTAGCAAAGAAATCAAAGATGTTTTTCGCACTATCTGTATTTTCTTTATTTCCTTTGAATTGATTAGATCCAGGACCATAGGCATACGTATTTACATCTTCACCAGTATGACCGTAAGTAGTCCAACCTGTATGAGATGCATCATTGATTGGTTTTTGAATTGCATCTTGAAGACGTGTCGTTTGTTCGACAACTTTTGGATCTTTTTCATCTTTGCCTGATTTTGTTAATTTCTTCAGCTTTTTAGCTTCTTTTTTAACTTTATCAAGTTGTTCTTTAGGGAAGTCAATGCCATAGCCATCATTGATTACTTTTTCAGGATCTTTACCAGTAGCAATTTCTTTTGTCATATACATACCAGAATGTTTCATTTGATGAATTGATTGAGGATTCCATTTGTAATCTTTACCTTTACCGATGGTCATACCACCTGTAGAATGATCTGCTGTTGCTACAACAAGTGTATCTTTATGTTGTTTAGCATAGTTAATCGCGTTTGAGAAAGCTTTATCAAACCCTTGCATTTCAGACATTACACCCGTAACATCATTTGGATGTGCAGCTTTGTCGATAGATGCACCTTCTACCATTAAGAAGAACCCTTTATCATTCTTTTCAAGTTTACTTAAAGCGCTATTTTCCATATCTACTAATAATGGGTTGCTTTCTGGCGCATCAATTTGAAGTGGCATATCTTTCTCAGAGAATAAACCTAACACCTGATTGCTCTTTGATTGATTCAGTTCATTTTTATTAGAAACCACATCGTAACCATCTTTTTTGAATTTTTGATCTAAATTCCCATTTTCTTTGCCAAAATATTTAGAACCGCCACCTAAAATGACATCTACTTTATGTTTGCCGTTAATTTTATCGTTATAAAATTGTTTCGCAATTTCATCTTTTTTATCACGAGAATCAACATGAGATGCATAAGCTGCAGGGGTTGCATCAGTGATTTCTGCTGTAGATACAAGGCCCGTAGATTTACCTTTTTCTTTTGCACTTTCTAATACAGTTTTCACATTATTTTTATTAGCATCGACACCAATGGCACCATTGTATGTTTTATGACCTGAACTAAACGCTGTAGCACCTGCCGCAGAATCTGTCACGTTTTCTTTAGGGTCATTAGGATAAGTACGGTTAGTACCCTTTAAATATTTATCAAATGTAGTGGGTTTCATCGATTTAGCTGAGGGATCGTTTTGATAATAACGATACGCAGTGTTAAATGAAGGACCCATTCCATCGCCAACTAAGAAAATGACATTTTTAGGGTTTTTAGTATTACCGAAAGCAATAGCTTCATCATTACTTTGTTTCTTATTGTTATCTGTATTTGTACCAGAAGCTAAAGATACATTCGTACTACTTAATAATGTTGCAGCAACGATACTACCTGATAACAAGTATTTAGTATATTGATTAAATGATTTCATTTAAAAAGCCCCCTAATATATGTATAAACGTATTACAATTTAAGTATAAGCAAGGCATTTTGATTAAATGTGTGGTTCTTGTAAATAGATTGTAAACATGAATAAAAGGGGATTTTATGAACGGATGATTCATAACAAATGTACTTTTAATAATAAACATGTAAAATAGATATTAAATAGAGTATAGCAAGAGAGAAATTGGAAGACATTTTGACACCATGGAAACTCATGCTTAAAATAAACGAGGTGAAAAAATGATATTTGTTATGTTATCTCCGTTATTCATCATAGGTTTTATTGCATTAAGTATTTATGAAGAAAAAAGAAGAAAGAAGAATGAAGCTGCTAAAAAAGCATCAAATGATACTCAAACTGATTCAAATCAATCACAACATCAAGATAAATCTATGTAACGCAACGAAAGGTGTATCTCAATGAAGATTTTGATAGTAGAAGATGACTTAGTCATTGCAGAAAGTTTAGCAAATGAACTTAAAAAATGGAACTATGACGTTAAGTTGGCAAAACAGTTTTCTCATATTTTAGATGATTTCAAAAGCTATCTACCTGACTTAGTACTACTAGATATTAATTTACCTACTTTAAATGGATTCCATTGGTGCCAAGAAATTAGAAAAATATCAAACGTACCTATTATATTTATCAGTTCACGGACGGATAATATGGATCAAATTATGGCGATTCAAATGGGTGGCGATGATTTTATTGAGAAACCATTCAATTTATCGTTAACAGTTGCAAAAGTACAAGCTTTATTACGACGAACTTATGATTTAGCTGTATCCAATAACGAATTAAATGTTAAAGGATGTCAACTGATTGCTGATGAGGCAAAGTTAATGTTCCAAGGTGAGGTGACACAACTGTCTTTAACGGAACTTCAAATCATTAAACTGTTGTTTCAAAATGAAGGGAAATTTGTGAATCGAACAGCTCTGATTGAAAAATGTTGGGAATCAGAAAATTATATTGATGATAATACTTTGGCAGTGAACATGACACGATTACGAAAAAAATTAAATCAAATTGGCTTAACAGATTTTATTGAAACGAAGAAAAATGTGGGTTATAGGGTGTAAATAAGATGTTACTAACGTTTATTAAATCAATTAAAAATGAAATAGCGATTGTTACTTTCATATCCTTACTATTTGTACTCATTTTCTTCGTTTTTTCACTCCCTAAAAGTGCGTTAATACTAGGTGTAGCAATCATTTTATTTATTATGTGTATTTATTGGTGGATCAGTTATTTAGGTTTTCAAAAAGAAGAAAGACTTAAAGAAAAAGTAGTGTCACTCGAAGAAGAACTATTTGAAATGAAAAACAAGCAAATTGAATATCGTAAAGATGTTGAAAGTTATTTCTTAACCTGGGTACATCAAATCAAAACGCCTATCACTGCATCGCAACTATTACTAGAGCGTAATGAACCTAATGTTGTCAATCAAGTGAGACAAGAAATTGTACAAATTGATAATTATACCCGCTTAGCACTCAGTTATTTAAAACTACTTAATGAAGCGTCTGATATGACAATCACCGAGGTGACTATAGATGATTTAATTAAACCCTTAATCATGAAATACCGTATTCACTTTATAGAACAACACACTAAAATTCATTACCAATCTATTGATAATAGCGTCTTAACAGATGCACAATGGACTTCAATATTGATAGAACAGATACTAAATAACGCATTAAAGTATGCACGTGGAAAAGATATATGGATTGACTTTGATTCAACTTCTCAACAATTATGTATTAAAGATAACGGTATTGGTATTAGCCAAGCAGACTTGCCGAAAATCTTTGACAAAGGATATTCTGGTTACAATGGTAGCCTTAATGAATCCTCAAGTGGCATTGGATTGTTTATCGTTAAACATATTGCGCAACATCTGAATTTAAATGTTGAAGTGACACCAGAATTGAATAAAGGTACACAATTTACAATTAGCTTTCCAATGCAAAGCTAACTTTCAAAATTGTAAGATGGCCAACAAGATTTGTAAGAAATTATAAATGTTGTTGGTCCTTTTTTAATATAAAATAGAGTTGGTATTAGAAAGGAGCGTCCATATGTTACTAGAAGTCAAACATGTCAAAAAGGTATTTGGAAAGGGTTTAAATAGAACTGAAGCCTTAAGCGATATGAATTTATTAGTTGATACTGGTGAGTTTGTAGCCATTATGGGTGAATCAGGATCTGGTAAATCTACATTATTACAACTGATTGCTACATTTGATCAATTAACGGAAGGTACCATTCAATTGAATGGTCAATCCCTAGCGTCATTGAAACAAAGAGATATTGCTCAATTTCGACGAGAACAACTAGGATTTGTCTTTCAAGAATTTAATATTTTAGAATCAATGACAAATAAAGATAATATTTTAATGCCGTTGGTCTTAAGTAATCAAACTGTTCATACGATGCAAGAACGTATAGAGAAAGTGAGTCGACAACTTCATATTAGTGACATCTTAAATCAATTTCCAAATCAAATTTCTGGTGGACAAAAACAACGCGTTGCTATAGCACGTGCGCTTATTACACACCCTAAACTTTTATTAGCGGACGAACCAACGGGGGCGCTTGATTCAAAAAGTTCGAAACAGTTAATGCAATTATTTCAACACCTCAATCAACAACAACAAACGATTTTAATGGTTACGCATTCTAATATTGATGCGTCATATGCCAACCGTGTTGTTTTTATTAAAGATGGCCGTTTATATCACGAGATATATCGTGGCGAAGAAAGCCAGATAGCATTTCAAAAGCGAATTGCTGATAGTTTAGCAATCATAAATGGAAGGGAGTAGTTAACGTGCCCCTAACAATGATTTGGATAATTGTTAAACGCCATTTTGTAACGCAACGGCATATCATCATACCATTTATTTTGTCTTCAAGTACGATATTTGCGATTGAATACATACTATTATCATTAACCACTAATACATATATTCAACAACATCATCAATTACTAGGTGTTTTTGCAATAATTGGAAATGTATTTATGTCATTATTAGCTATCATATTTATCATTTATGCGAATCAATTTGTTATAAAACAACAACAAAAGACATATTCACTTTATATTATTTTAGGTATGGAAAAACGTCATCTTAGCATCATGATATTCATAGAATCCTTCGTAAAATATTGTATTATCTCATTATTGAGTATCGTTGGAGGATATTTATTCGGTGCACTATTATTTATGTTCATTCGTAAGGTAACGACAGGACGGGAAGGGTACCTAAGTGCCTATCCATTTGATTTTAAAGCTATGTGGATAACATTGCTATTATTGTCAATTGTCATGATATTTTTATTAATTATTAATATATTTAAAGTCACTATGCAAAATCCAATGCAAATAATGAATGAGAAGGCATATCGTGATTATCGATTTCAAAATGTATTCAATTATAGTTTATTAATGATCGGTGTTTTATGTGTTGGCAATGGTTATCGTATAGCCTTGCAAAATAATGCGCCAATAGAGTCGATTTTGGCATTATTTGCTGCTATCTTTTTTGTGTTTATAGGTACCTATTTATTATTTATTTCATTAAGTGTTTTACTCATTGAAAGGTTACAAAAGTTGCCTAAGTTTTACTATCGACCTAAACGATTCTTTTTGATATCAGGATTAAGGGCACGTATGAAATCGAACGCAGTAGGGTTAGCAAGTATCGCGATTTTATGCACGTTTTTGATTGTTACTTTAGGGATGACCGTCACAACATACAGAAGTATGGGTGAGAATGTTCGTAATATGTGGAAAAATCAATACCTTACCAGTGTTGAAGGTGATTTTCATCATGATGAAAAGGTAGCTCAAAAGGTTAAAGCAGTAACCAAAGATATTAAACAAAATGTACATTCAGATACACCGAAAATCTATACTCAATCCATGTTTAATGTGCTTTTAGATAAGCATTCGGATTATCGGCGTTTACTCAAACCAAGTAACACACCAAACAAGTTCAATATTGATCCTTGGAGTACTAAAAATGTGTTTATTACGATTATGACATTGAATGATTATAATCAATTTAATCGCCCACTACATTTAAAATCAAATGAAATAGGTGTGAACACGAGCATGCAAATGCTGGATTTGAATGACAAATTAGTACTAAGAGGAAGATCCTTTAATATTAAACCAGTTGAAGAAACCAATGTGAATTCTATAAGATTTAGTGAAAACATTAATTTAATCGTTAAAAATGACAAAGAACGCGATCAAATCATCCAATATTATACTAAAACATCATCCAAAGCTGACGATCAAGTGACTCACACGATGGTTGAATTTAATGCGTATGATTTAAAAGGGAAAGACACACCGGATATTCATAAAATTGAACAAAAATATCATATTAATATCACTAGCTATGAATCATTTCGTAAAATGTTTTATAACTTCAATGGTGGCTTAATATTTGTTGGAAGTTTAGTTTCTTTCATTTTATTGATTGGTATATTCTTAATGATTTACTATAAGCAAGTATCAGAAGCACAAGAAGACGTTGATCATTATGTCACAATGGCACATCTAGGATTAGATAATGATGATATCAAACAAATATTAGATCAACAGTTAATTTGGTTATTCAGCGTTCCGTTCATTGTAGGTATACTCCATACAGTGGTTGCCTCAAAAATAATATATAATGTACTCGGATTATTTGGAGAAGTTAGTAGAGGTATATTTATAATTAGTTTTTTAAGTGTGGTAGTTATAGTAAGTTTACTTTACCTATTTATGTATAAAGTGACTTCCTATTTATACTTAAATTATGTAAATCAATTAAAAAAATAAAACTTATAAACTACTGGTATAATAGGAAAAATAAAACTATTAGCGATTTAATTTTATAATTTAAGCATACATGGTATTTCAATTGGGTAATGATAAAGAAACAAAAAAAGAGGTGTCATTTAATGAAAAGGACAATTGAACGGATCCTTGCTTGGTTAGGGATTATTACTCAATTATTTATATTATTAGGTTTAGGCATTGGTACCATGTTTGGTGGTACAAGCGAAGTGCAAAAAGAAATTAAAAGACAGGCTAAAGAACAGGCGGCTTCAAATCCAGCCGTGGACTCATCATCACATATGTCTGAGTTATTACCATCAATACTTAAAGTTGGACTTATTTATGGTTTAGTTATTTTAGTAATTGCACTTATTGCAACATTACTAATTAAGAAAAAAGCGAAATTAGCAGGTATTTTACTCATCATTGCTGCTGTACTTTCATTAGTAATAAACTGGATTGCTGCTTTATTCTGGATTATTGCAGGTATTATGTTATTAGTTAGAAAAAATAAAGATAATCATGATATCAAGGATAAAGACAGTGCCCATAACAAACATTCAAAGGATAAGCATCATGATAAAGCAGACCATTTAAATGATGACAATCGTAAACATCATCACGATGTAGAAGATAGACATGATCGTGATGTAGAAGGAAGAGACGCACGTAACGGATTCGATGCAGACCGCAGAGATGACAATCGTCGTGGTACAGACCACCATGATGTAGACCGTCGTGATGCCAATCATCAAGACACAGATCGTCGATTCGAAGATACAGAAAGAAGACACGATGATCGTAACGTAGAAGGAAGAGACGCACGTAACGGATTCGATGCAGACCGCAGAGATGACAATCGTCACGGAGCAGACCATCATGATGTAGACCGTCGTGATGCTAATCATCAAGACACAGATCGTCGATTCGAAGATACAGAAAGAAGACATGATGATCGTAACGTAGAAGGAAGAGACGCACGCAACGGATTCGATGCAGATCGCAGAGATGACAATCGTCGTGATACAGACCATTCTCAAGACCATTTTGAAAATGAAACACATAATAAAGATGACTTCGTTGATAAAGTAACACGTCGCTTCAAGAATGATGATAAGAAATAACTATAAGTAGTAGATTTTATGCTTTACCTTGAAGGGAACATTTCATTGTTCCTTTCAAGGTTTTTTATTTGAGGAACAATTTCTATATGCGCAACTAATTATTTTAAAAAAGTAATTGTGAATACATGTTATTTGTCAAATGTAATCAATATCGTTATTATGAATTGATATTGATTTTTTTCATTGAAAAGGTTTGAAATTTCTTTATAAGTCTATAATATAATTTGCGTGCAAATTATTATGAAAATATCAAAGATAGATAACATGATTTTAAACATTGTAAAAAAGAGATGATTATATTGTTTTTTTGAATCATATATTTTAAAGAAAGGAGGATTCATTGATGTATACAGTAGGGTTGGTACCATCGCCTGGTGTTGCGCATGAGCATGTGACGAAGATTATTCCCAAAATCAAACAATTGCTGACAGAAAGGATTAATGATGATAGTCAGTGGAACTTTGATGTTCAAGAGGATTTAATTATCGGTTCAGCAGAAGATGTACACGAGAGCGTTGATAAAGCTGAACAAATTAAAAATGAAAAACATTGGGATTTCGCAATATGTGTTACGGACCTTCCTAGTATTTCTGGGAAAAAGGTAGTCGTTAGTGATTTCAATAACGAAAAGCAAGTCGCAATGTTATCATTACCTTCATTGGGTGCGATTGATTTAAAAAGAAAGTTGATTAGTAGTATTACTACGATGATTGAACAACTTTATTATAATGAACCATTATCAAAGACGAGCACCCATCCATTCATTCATTTAAAATCGGTAGAACCCGAAGAAGACGAATCTCCCAAGAGGCGATATATTAATACATTAATGATTATAAGTTGGATTCAGTTAATTTGTGGTTTGACGCGTGCTAATAAACCATGGAAAAATATTTTTAATTTCAAAAAAATTATTTCAGTTGCCTTTGCTACAGGGACATATGTGTCTATTTTTTCTATGCCGTGGGAGCTTAGTGTGATTTACTCACCTATCAGATTTATTGTATTAATGATTATTTCTATTGTAGGTATGGCATGTTGGCTGCTATATGCGCATAAATTGATTGAAAGAAAAACAGCCAAATCGCAAAGAACGTATAGATGGATATACAATGCCACAACGATGTTGACACTGATTGTGATTACGCTAATCAATTATTTCATATTGTATTTATTATTAATTATAAGTATCACATTATTTGTACCAGTGAGTTTATTTAATAGTTGGACTAGTGCACAAGCAGAATTTACTTTTATGAATTATGTCAAATTAATTTGGTTTGTATCATCACTAGGCTTATTAGCTGGAGCAATGGGATCTACAGTAGAAGATGAAGAGAAAATAAGAAAGATTACGTATTCATACCGTCAATACCATCGTTATAAGGAAGCACAAGAAGAAAAAGAAGAGCAAGAACAACAACATGATCCATCACAACAAGAGGTTGAAAGACAGTCTACTAGTGATGATAGTGATGACGATGTATATGAAGAAAAGAAACAAGACCATAGAGAGGAGGGGCATTAATGTCTGAAAGAAAGGTCATTGGTTTAGTTGTAGCACCTGGTGTTACTGAAAAACTAGCAGAGAATTTAATGGAAGATATACCTGACATTTTATCAGAACAACACAATAATCAAATTGAATGGGAAATTGATTTAGTTGTTGACCCTCTAACCGGCTATGCGGAAAGAGTAGAAGAAATATTTAAAAAGGTACAAGCGTATCATGATGAACGAGAATGGGATTACGTATTAGCTATTACAGATTTACCGATATTTCACCACAGACGCGTCATGGCACTGGACATTAATATGAGAAACGGTGCAGCTATCTTCTCATATCCTGCGTTTGGTTGGAGACCAGTTAAAAAAAGATTTAAAAACGCGATTGTTACAATCATTAATGAAGTCCATCATGCAGAGCAAGACCACCGTAATTATGATGATAATGATTATATCGAACAAAGTGTTAAACAACAGTTCCCACTTTCTAAAATAGACAAGACACAAGTGTATTTAGATGACACAGATTCAAAACATATACGATACTTATCTAGTTCTAGATCAAGAGGCATGTTTAGATTAGTCAGTGGAATGACATTTGCCAATAATCCGTTAAATATGATGGCGAGTTTAAGTAACATTGTTGCCATTGCTTTTACTACTGGTGCGTTTGGTTTAATATTTACAACAATGTGGCAAATGGCTAATAATTTCTCAATGTGGCGATTATTTGGGATTTCTATTATTGCGATACTAGGTATGTTGCTATGGGTTATGATGTCACATGACCTATGGGAATCCACAAAGCAGAGTAGTAATAAAAGAATTACACTTTTATATAATTTAACTACAGTGATGACACTCTTGATTGCAGTTATCATTTATTATATTATCCTGTACTTAATGTTTTTATTTGCAGAATTAGTTCTTTTACCAGCCGATTTCTTAGGCCAACAAATTAGTCTTAAAGGACCAGCTGGCCCTGACTTATATCTAAGTATTCCATGGTTTGCAGCTTCAATATCAACTGTAGCAGGTGCCATTGGTGCAGGTTTACTTGACGAAGAACTAATCAAAGAAAGTACGTATGGATATCGACAACGAATTCGATATGAAGATACACATAAAAAGCAATAATATATAACCTGGGACATTTGGTATGTCTCAGGTTATTTTTTATAGAATAGATTTATTTAGAAAACCATACCTTACTATTTCACAACCTTCACCTAATTATTTCTTTAAATATTAAAATATTAAATTTTAAAAATTGTATTGAAAAGATAGTCTTTTTAGAAAAAGTAATTTAAAATATTGGTTAACAATATTTTTTAGAATCTAAAAATGTACAAACATTCATTATGAAGGGAATGGTGGGAAATGAAATATTGTCCTAACTGTGGCAATGAAGTAAAACCTGGACAAGCATTTTGTAACAAATGTGGTAACACATTAAAAAAAGAAAACAAACAAGCGGAAACGTCATCACAAGGGAAACAAGCGACTCAATCCAAGCAAACATATCCAGATCGTAACAAATATACTCCTCAACAAAAGAACAAAAATAAGAAGCCAATTTGGATTATAATACTCTCAATTATTTTTATTTTATTAATTGGTGCATTACTTTATGGTGCTTACTACTATTACAATAATGTAATTAAAGACAATGATAGTGATAACCAAACTACTGAGACACAAAATAAATCTAAAGATGATAGTCAGTCCAAAGAGTCATCCTCTAGTGAGTCTAATTCATCAGAGAAAGCACCAACAATCGATGTATTTAGTAATAACTTTGATCAAGGCTATATGAAATCTGCATCGACTGAAGGCTATAAAGGTATTTATAAGGATATGACTAGAAAAGAAGTAGAAGCTAAATTTGGTAAATCATCAGGCAAAGTTGACGGTGGTCAAACATATTATGAAAAATATGGTGATTTAGCGGTGCTGTATTCTGGAGATAAAGTAGATCGTGTAGGTGTTGCACCTTCTAATGTTACTGAAGATGAATTTTTAGAACATTACTATGAACCTGATGATCGAAAAAGTGATGAGTTAATTTATGATAGTAACAAAGATAATGACTTCTCAGTTATAGCTCACAGTAAAAAAGGTAAGATTACGTTAATTGAAAATATAGATCAATTATAAAGAGAGGAAACGATCAGTTAATACTGGTCGTTTTTTTATTTAAAACATTAATTTTCTGATAACTATTAAAAAATGGGTTGACTTTAATTTTAAAAATAGTTAGAGTATTAACATATTATTCTGACAATTCAGATATGTTTTGATGAGGATGAAATAAAAATCGATCGGGGGATGATAGAGATGTCAGTCAAAGCGATGACATACGATAATTTTACAGGCGATCCTTTTATAAACTCCCTCAACACTGATAACGACACTAGGGGCGCATATCAAATATTAAAATGGGCGTATGATCAATATGACGATGAATTAGTTTATTCATGTAGTTTTGGTGCAGAAAGTATGGT
This sequence comes from Staphylococcus sp. 510, assembly GCF_057219715.1. Classification (NCBI taxonomy): domain Bacteria; kingdom Bacillati; phylum Bacillota; class Bacilli; order Caryophanales; family Staphylococcaceae; genus Staphylococcus; species Staphylococcus sp. 510. The sequence goes on from NZ_JBXVVK010000002.1 coordinate 189,170, forward strand.
ATTGATTGATTTAATCCATCAAATCAAACCGAATGCAAAAATTGTCTTTTTGGATACTGACCTACATTTTCAAGAAACATATAACTTAATTGATGAAGTAAAAGCAACATATCCTGAATTACACATCGAAATGAAGAAACCTGATTTAACATTGGAAGAACAAGCTAACCGATATAACCCTGCGTTATGGAAAAATAATCCTAACCAATGTTGTTATATCAGAAAGATTAAACCACTGGAAGAGGTCTTATCTGGGGCTAAGGCTTGGGTATCAGGGCTGAGACGTGCACAATCTCCGACGAGAGCACATACTAATTTTATTAATAAAGATGAACGGTTTCATTCAATCAAAGTTTGTCCGCTTATATACTGGTCTGAAGACGATGTTTGGCAATATATTAAACAACATCAATTACCTTATAATGAATTGCATGACCATCATTATCCAAGTATTGGTTGTATTCCATGTACGTCACCAGTATTAGACTCTGAAGATTCTCGAGCAGGACGTTGGTCAAATTTTGATAAAACTGAATGCGGATTACATGTTCCTGACAAACCTTAAATAAGGTTAAAAATTTTATATACAAAACCTAGTATTCCGATAAGAATTTTGCAAAATGTAATAGCGTTATATTTCGTTTACTCATTTAACAGTTTGGTACATAATTAAATTAATCGAATCTGGGAGCTAGATCATGAATGGAACGTAAAGGAAAATAAATAACGCAGAGTTAACTATGACTGGATTGAACAAGTATGATGTTGAGGTCAAAATATAGGATAGATTGCAACATACGATACCCAGACTTTCAAATTTAGGATTGAAGACAAGAGGTGGAAAATAGTGAATATTAACATCACAAATAGTCCTTTCAATGAGGAACAAGCAAAACAACTTAATGAATTACTACCAACTTTAACACCTGAACAAAAGCTTTGGTTAAGTGGTTATTTAACAGCGAGTCAACAAGCTGAGACCAATGAATCAGTGACGTCGAATCAAATAGCACAACAAGACCAACAAACTGAAACAATGCTTGCTGATAAAGAACCTGAAGTTACACCAGAAACTCGTGCCATTACAATTTTATATGGGTCAGAGACAGGAAATGCCCAAAGTTTGGCAGAAATCTTTGAAGAACGTCTTGTAGATATGGGTAACAATGTGACCTTGAAATCTATGGAAGACATTAAACCTAAAGATATTAAAAAAGTTGAAGATTTATTTATAATCACATCGACACATGGAGAAGGTGATCCACCTGATAATGCTATTGAATTACATGAATACTTACATGGGCGTAAAGCACCGAAACTAGAAGGTGTGAGATTTTCTGTACTTGCTTTAGGTGATCAATCATACGAATATTTCTGTCAAGCGGGTAAAGATTTCGACTTTAAATTAGCCGAATTAGACGCTGAGCGATTATATGATCGTGTAGATTGTGATATTGATTACGAAGAAGACGCTGAAAAATGGATGGCCAACGTCATTAATGCTATAGGCTCCAAACCCAAAGATACTGATAGTGAGCAGGTTGTAAGCGAATCGATTAAATCAGCAAAGGAGCGTAAATATTCTAAATCCAATCCATATGAAGCAGAAGTATTAGAAAACATCAACTTAAATGGTAGAGGATCTAATAAAGAAACAAGACATGTTGAATTATTATTAGATAATTTTGGAGAGGAATACGAACCAGGTGATTGTATTGTGGTATTACCACAAAATGATCCGTCTATTGTTGAATTATTAATCAGCACATTAGGATGGGATTACGAAGAGCAGGTACTTATCAATGAAGATGGTGATACATTAAACCTTGAAGAGGCATTAACATCGCATTTTGAAATTACTAAACTAACGAAACCATTATTAGAGAATGCAGCAGTACTATTTGATAACGATGAATTAAAGGAAAACGTTCAAGATAAAGCATGGGTTCAAAATTATATCGAAGGACGAGACCTTATCGATTTATTAAATGATTTTGATACGACTGAACTTCAACCCGATAACCTATATCAACTATTGAGAAAGTTACCACCTAGAGAATACTCTATTTCAAGTAGTTATAAAGCGACACCTGATGAAGTACATATTACAGTTGGTGCGGTAAGATACCATTCTCATGGTCGAGATCGAACAGGTGTCTGCTCAGTTCAATTTGCAGAACGTGTGCAACCCGGCGATACGGTACCGATTTATTTAAAACGTAATCCAAACTTTAAATTTCCACAAGAAAGTGAAGTGCCAGTCATCATGATTGGACCTGGTACAGGCGTCGCACCTTTCAGAAGTTATATGCAGGAAAGAGAAGAGTTAGGATTTAAAGGTAATACTTGGTTGTTCTTTGGTGAACAACATTTTACAACGGATTTTCTATATCAAACAGATTGGCAAGAATGGTTAGATAAAGGTTATTTATCAAAGCTGGATGTTGCATTTTCTAGAGATACTGAGCATAAAGTGTATGTGCAACACCGTATATTAGAAAATAGTAAGCAGTTTAATGAATGGATACAAAATGGTGCCGCGATTTTCGTATGTGGGGACGAAAAGCAAATGGCTAAAGATGTACACCAAACAATTAAGGAAGTATTGATGAAAGAACAAAACTTATCCGACGAAGATGCTGAAGCGTATCTTAAGCAAATGAAGAGAGAGAAAAGATATCAAAGAGACGTCTATTAACAAGAAAGGGTGTCAAACATGGTTAAATCAAATCAAAAACTGTCAGATGAATTAGATGATCATCTAGATCAAATGGAATATTTGAAGGCAGATAGCCAGTATTTGAGAGGAACCATCGAACAAGGGTTAGCTAATCCTATTACTGGTGCGATTTCTCAAGATGATGCGAAGTTATTAAAGTTTCATGGTAGTTATATGCAAGATGATAGAGATCTAAGAGATGAACGACGTAAGCAGAAATTAGAACCTGCTTATAGTTTTATGATTCGTGTTCGTGTTCCAGGTGGCAAAGCTACGCCAGAACAATGGATTGCCATGGATGATATTTCCAATCAATATGCTAACCACACCATCAAATTGACAACGCGTCAAGCATTCCAATTTCATGGTATTTTAAAACGAAATTTAAAACAATCTATGAAAGATATTAATCAATCTGTACTCGATTCGATTGCGGCCTGTGGTGACGTTAACCGAAATACAATGTGTAATCCCAATCCATATCAATCTAAAGTACATGCTGAAGTAAATGATTATGCTACAGCTATTAGCAATCATTTACTTCCTAGTACAGGTGCATATCATGAAATATGGTTAGACGGTGAGAAAGTATTAGATTTAAGTGAAGAATCAGAACCCATTTATGGAAGTACCTATTTACCTCGAAAGTTTAAAATTGGTATTGCAGTACCCCCGTCTAATGATATTGATGTTTACTCCCAAGACATTGGTTTGATTGCCATTATTGAGCAAGGTGAATTAATAGGCTTTAACATTACTATCGGTGGTGGTATGGGTATGACGCATGGTAATAAAGAGACATACCCTCAGTTAGGTCGATTAATTGGTTTCATTCCTAAAGACCAAGCGGTTGATGTATGTGAAAAACTATTAACGATTCAACGAGATTATGGTAATAGAGAAAATCGAAAAAATGCACGTTTTAAATATACTGTTGATCGTTTAGGTGAAGCCTGGGTGACTGAAGAACTAAATCGACGCTTAGGTTGGGAGATTGAGCCTGCAAAAGATTATGAGTTTGACCATAATGGCGATCGTCTTGGATGGATAGAGGGTGAGAATAATTGGAACTATACGCTATTTATTCAAAACGGACGTGTAAAAGATACTGAAGATTATCAACTTAAAACAGCACTTCGTGAAATTGCAGAGACACATACTGGAGATTTCAGATTGTCACCTAATCAAAATTTGGTCATTGCTAACATTTCTCCAGAAAAGAAAAACGACATACAACAAATTATAGATAAATATCAACTTACAGATGGTACTTATTATACTGGATTAAGACGTAATTCAATGGCTTGTGTAGCATTTCCTACATGTGGTCTTGCTATGGCAGAATCAGAACGTTATTTACCTTCACTCATTTCTAAAATTGAAAATTTACTTGATGAAGCGGGTGTTCAAGAAGAAGACATTACGATTCGAATGACAGGCTGTCCAAACGGTTGTGCTCGACCAGCTTTAGCAGAAATTGCATTTATCGGTAAAGCACCAGGAAAATACAATATGTATTTAGGCGGTGGATTTAAAGGGGAAAGACTCAATAAATTATATAAAGAAAATATTGATGAAAACGAAATTTTACAAACGTTAAGACCATTACTCATTCAGTATGGAAAAGAAAAATTACCGAATGAACATTTTGGTGATTTTGTGATACGCACTGGTGTGGTGTCAAAAGTTAACGATGGAAGAGATTTCCATAGTTAAAAGATAAAAAGGCGTTAGGGGTTGAGTTTCTATGGGCAAAGTTTATTTAGTAGGTGCAGGACCAGGAGATCCTGAATTATTAACGATCAAAGGACTTAGAGCAATTAAAGAAGCAGATGTTATTTTGTATGACAGACTAATTAATAAAGACATATTAGATTATGCTAAGCCAAACACCAAGTTTTTCTATTGTGGAAAGGACCCATATAGACATTCGTTACCTCAAGAAGAAACGAATCGTATGATGATTCAGTTAGCCAAAAAAGGACATACAGTTACACGGTTAAAAGGCGGCGATCCATTTGTATTTGGTCGTGGTGGAGAAGAAGCGGAGCAATTGGCGACTTATCATATTTCTTTTGAAATTGTCCCAGGTATTACATCAGGGATAGCTGCACCAGCATACGCAGGCATCCCAGTAACACATCGAGATTATAGCTCATCTGTGGCGTTTATCACTGCTGTTAATAGACCGGGAATGGATAAGGAAGAATATTGGCAACATTTAGCGCATGGTCCTGAAACCTTATGTATTTATATGGGCGTCAAACGATTACCGGAGATTTGTGAGTTACTAGTTAAATTTGGAAAGGATCCACAAACGCCAGTCGCACTTGTACATATGGGTACATCCACATCACAACATACAGTGACTGGCACATTGCAAGATATCACAAATAAGGCGAGTAACATTACTAATCCAGCGATGATTGTAGTTGGAGATGTAGTGAATATGAGAGACAAAATCAGTTGGTTTAAAGAGCAAATCTTTAAAGAAGATGTCAATTTGGCTAAGTAAGATACACTTAATTTTTAGAATATTAAAATAATTATTTAAATAGGAAAGGTGACGAGCGCATGCAAATGCCAATCATGATTAATTTATCACAAATGAATGTTGTGGTTATTGGAGGTGGTCGAATAGCGACACGACGTGTGGAATTGCTACTTGAGTATGCCAAACAGATTCACATAGTAAGCCCTCAAATAACGGAACATTTAAATGAGCTTATCCAACAACAACAGGTAACATGGCATCAAAAGGAATTTGAAGCCTCAGATGTTGAAAATGCAGATTTAGTCATCGCTGCTACTAATGACGACCTAGTGAATGACGAGGTTAAACAACATCTAGGGTCTCGCACATTATTTAATCATGTAGGTAATGCAAAAGAGGGTAATATCACATTTCCTAATCAACTTAGAAGAGGCAAGCTCACTTTAAGTGTATCAACAGATGGCGCAAGTCCTAAACTAGCTAAGCAAATCATACAAAATTTGGCACAAACTTATGATGAATCTTATGAAGACTACATTGACTTTTTATATGAATCTAGACAACTTATTAAAGAAAAGGCACTCACATCATCTGAAAAGCAAAGCTTACTTCAAGATATTTTAACTGAAAAATATAAACATCCCAACGCACAGCAGTCTTTTATAAACTGGTTGAAAACACTGGATTCATCCAGATAGGGGGCAAGATCATATATGCGGAAATTACTTGTTTTTGCGTTAGCAGGATTTTTAGCACAATTAGTAGATGGATCACTTGGAATGGGATTTGGTGCGTCATCATCCTCTATTCTATTAACATTTGGTGTGGCACCTGCGATTGTCTCAGCTACAGTTCATTTTTCAGAAATAGCGACTACCGCAGCATCAGGAACCTCACATTGGAAGTTTGAAAATGTCCATTATCCAACGATGTTGAAATTAGCTATTCCAGGTGCAATTAGTGCATTTCTAGGTGCAGCAGTATTAACAAGAATTAATGCTAATGCAATTAAACCACTGATTGCTTTATTTCTATTGTCGATGGGCGTTTATATATTATATCAATTTATATTTAAGCATACGAACGAGGAACATCATTATTCAGGCCAATTTGGCCGAATTAGAATGGTGTTACAAGGTGCTATCGCAGGCTTTTTAGATGCTATAGGTGGAGGCGGATGGGGACCTGTCAATACACCGTTACTTTTATCTAGTAAAAAGATGGAACCACGTTATGTGATTGGTACAGTCTCAGCAAGCGAGTTTTTCGTCACACTGTCAGCATCTTTAAGTTTTATCGTCTTCTTAGGTATGACGCATATCAATTGGTTGGCAGTGATAGCGCTGAGTGTAGGTGGACTGATTGCAGCACCTATTTCCGCATATCTAGTTAAAATCTTACCGATTAATATTTTAGCAATATGTGTTGGAGGATTAATTACTTTCACTAATAGTAATGCATTACTTAGTTACTTTGTTGAGGACGAGGTGTTATCTAACATTGTGAGAGTCATCATTATCGTAGTTGTGTTAAGTCTACTTGTTATCCAGGTCATTAGAAATAGAATACTGAGTTTTTCTTACAATAAAAGCCGAGTAAACAAATATAATTAATTGGAAAAGGAGATTTAAATATGTCAGAGCATAAAACGTATACAAATGATACTATTCGCCCACATGGTGGAACATTGGTCAATCGTATTGTAAAAGGTACAGAAAGAGAACAACTGATTGAAAATGCGAAGTCTTTACATTCAATTATATTAAATCAATGGAGCTTATCGGATCTAGAATTAATAGGCATTGGTGGGTTCAGTCCATTAACTGGTTTTATGAATCAAGCTGATTATGAAAGTGTCGTAGAACATGTTCATCTAAAAAATGGTCATGTTTGGAGTGTGCCAATTACATTGCCAGTAAGTCAAACAGAGGCTAACAATTTAGAGATTGGCGAACAGGTAGCACTATATGGAGAAGATGGTACATTGTATGGTGTGTTAGATTTAGAAGAAAAATATACTTATGATAAAGAAAAGGAAGCACAACATGTTTATGGTACAACAGATAATGCACATCCAGGGGTAAAAAAGGTTTACGAAAAAGGTGAGTATTACTTAGCGGGGCCAATACAATTAATTAATCGTCCACAACATGATGCATTTGTAGATTACCATCTTGACCCATTAGAAACGAGACAGCTATTTAATGAATTGAATTGGAAGACTGTTGTAGGATTTCAAACTAGAAACCCAGTTCATCGTGCCCATGAATATATTCAGAAATCAACATTAGAAATTGTAGATGGATTACTATTAAATCCATTAGTAGGTGAAACTAAATCTGATGATATTCCAGCAGAGGTAAGAATGGAAAGTTATCAAGCCATACTTAAAAACTATTTCCCAGAAAATCGAGCGCGTTTAGTCATTTATCCAGCTGCGATGAGGTATGCAGGTCCAAGAGAAGCCATTTTACATGCGCTAGTAAGACAAAACTATGGTTGCACACACTTTATTGTTGGTAGAGACCATGCAGGTGTTGGTGACTATTATGGCACTTATGAAGCACAGGAATTTATTTCTCAATTTGAAAATGAATTAGATATACAAATTTTAAAATTTGAGCATGCCTTTTACTGTGAAGCATGTGGCAATATGGCTACAGCTAAAACTTGTCCACACGATGCTTCGAATCATTTACATTTAAGTGGTACGAAAGTGAGAGAGAAATTACGCAACGGAGAATCATTACCAAAAAAATTTTCAAGACCAGAAGTGGCAAATGTGCTAATCAAAGGATTAAAAGAGAAATGACAAAGGGTGATGTTAAATGAGTGAAACAAAACATATTACATGGCACGAATCTGAAGTCACAAAAGCACAACGACAAACGCGTAATGGTCATCAAAGTGTATTAATTTGGTTTACTGGTTTATCAGGATCAGGTAAATCTACGGTATCGGTTGCTTTAGAAAAGGCATTATTTGAAGATGGCAAACAAACGTATTGTTTAGATGGAGATAATGTCAGACACGGTTTAAATAAAAATTTGGGATTTTCTCCTGAAGATAGAAAAGAGAATATTCGACGCATCGGTGAATTAGGTAAGCTAATGGTAGATTCAGGTGCAATTACAGTTACAGCTTTTATATCACCGTACAAACAAGATAGGCATAATGTTAGACAATTATTTGAGGAACAAGAATTTATCGAAGTTTATACACAATGTAGTATTGAGACTTGTGAGCAACGTGATCCTAAAGGCTTATATAAGAAGGCACGTACAGGTGAAATACCTGAATTTACAGGTATTAGTGCACCATATGAATCACCTGAAAATCCAGAGATTATCATTGATACTGAAGATAATAGTGTCGAGGCTTCAGTTAACCAAATATTAAACTATTTGAAAGAACATCGTTATATTTAAAAATACGAGGTAAAGCGTGTATTGAAACTGATTCAATTTTCATACACGCTTTATTTTTTATGGAATAAGATAGTTATCAATATGAATCGAAAATTAAATTAATGTTTGAACATCTACTGATTGTGAAATAATAAATAAGAAATAAGTAATTATACACATAAAATGAAGGTGATAACATGAGTGTCTTTTTTAAAGAGGATAAAATTCAAATATTGTCAGATATGATTGAGATCAATACTGAAAATGATAATGAACTTGAAGTATGTAAATATCTTAAATCATTATTGAGCAAATATGACATAGATTCAAAAATTCTAGAAGTGGATGATAATCGTGCTAATTTAATAGCTGAAATTGGTGATGGGTCGCCGAAGCTTGGTATCTCAGGGCATATGGATGTTGTTGATGCTGGGGATCATAATGAATGGAAGCATGATCCATTTAAATTAACAGAAGAAGATGGTAAATTGTACGGTCGAGGTACGACTGATATGAAGGGCGGTTTAGCAGCATTAGTTATTGCTATGATTGAAATTAAAGCGTCAGGTCATCTACAACAAGGTTCAATTAGATTAATGGCTACTACAGCAGAAGAAAGAGAAATGTCAGGGGCAGAGAAACTTAAAGAACAAGGCTATGTTGATGATTTAGATGGTTTAATTATTGCCGAACCGTCAGATGGCTTCGTATTTTACGCCTCAAAAGGGTCCATGGGATTAAAAGTAACATCTAAAGGCGTGCCCGCACATAGCTCATTACCATCACTGGGACATAATGCGATTAATACCCTCATTGAATTTATTCAAAAAATTAAAGAAAAGTATTATGATGATATCAAGAAAAACGAAGGAACACATGCACTTGATGTTCACCCATTTATAGATGAATTTTTTGGAGACCAAGTTGACGATAAGACGGAAGAAAAAGTTGAAGACGTAGCAGCAGGACTGGTTATTGTTAATTCGATTATACGAGGTGGAGAACAATTTAATACAGTTCCTGAAGAAGCCTATGCTGAATTTAATGTGAGAACTGTACCTGAATATGATAATCGAGCCATTGAAAAATTATTTAAAGATACGATAGAAGAGGTTGATAGTGACAGACTTTCTTTAGAAGTGACTGTCGATCATCAAACCGTATATTCTCAAAAAGATAACACGTTAGTACAAAGCTTTTTAGATTATAATAATGAATTTAAAGTATCTGGTTTAGTTGGGGCGACTGATGCAGCAGAATTATTAGTAGATAAAGATGAAGACTTTGATTTAGCTATTATTGGCCCAGGTCATATGACTATGGCACACAAAACAGATGAATATGTTTATAAATCAAGATATTTAGACTATACAGATATGTATCAACAAGTAATGTTGAATTATTTAAACAAAAGCAAATAAAGGAAAGTGAGATGAACTAAGATTATTGTGGGAATGAAATGCAATAATCTTAGTTTTTTTATGCTAAAAATTGTCAGATAAATTACATACGTAGTAATAATTAATATGAACAAAATGATTAAGTTGCATAGCTACCCTTTTGAAACCCATTACAATGATAACCCAACAATTTTACAAAAAATGTTGAATTATTATGATTCATTTACAAAATCTTAACATTGCCCACAAAATCTTGTTTGTTTGTTAGAGTGTGTCTTGTCGTTATTTAACGAAGAAAAAACTTATATGTTTATAGAAAATTGAAGGTAGCCACGAGATAGTAAACAAAAAAAGCTTTATCATTCTTAGGAGGATATTTAAAATGAAAAAAATCGCTACAGCTACAATTGCAACAGCAGGTTTCGCAACATTTGGTTTAATGCAACATGATGCAGATGCAGCAGAAAACAATAACGGATATAATCCTAATGACCCTTATTCATATGAATACACATATACGATTGATCAACAAGGTAACTACCACTATGATTGGAAAGGTAATTGGAGTCCTAGCCAACAACAAGGCAATAACAATAGTTATTCATATGGTAACCAAGCTACTCAAAACTACAATTCAAATAACGCTACAAACAATAATCAAAATACACAATCTTACACAACTGACAATACCAATAATCAAGGTGGCGGATTAGGTGCTGATTATTCAACATCAGATAAAAACATCAAAGTGACTACACAAAATGCGCCATCTTCAAATAACTCAACTGCATTTTCTGGACAATCAGGTTCTGGTTCAAATGCGTATACTGCTGGTCAATGTACTTATTATGTATATGACAAAGTTGGCGGTAAAATTGGTTCTAATTGGGGTAACGCAAGTAACTGGGCAAACGCAGCAGCACAAGATGGTTATAATGTAAGTAATTCACCTAAACAAGGTGCAATTATGCAAACATCACAAGGTGCATTTGGTCACGTTGCCTATGTTGAAAATGTAAATAGTGATGGTTCAATCAAAGTTTCAGAAATGAACTATAATGGTGGACCAGGTAACGTTTCAACTCGTACAATTTCAGCTAGCCAAGCTGGTTCATACAACTACATTTCATAATGATATATGTTTAAATGCGAACTCGAAATAATATTTAATATTATTTCGAGTTCTTTTTTTGTTTTGGATTAAATTTTTAATGTGTATGACATATTTGTCATGCTATTAAATTCGTGCATCCATGGGGTTTTATTATTATTTGACATACTTCAATTTTCAAAACAATGATTTCAAAAATTGAATGATTATTTTTATAGTTGTTCATGAATTAGTAATAAACTTATGACAGTTTAGTTAAGTCATCGATTATACATTGTAATACTATATGTTGTGTTTTAAATTTTAAATAAACACTATATATATATAGAAAAGAGTGGTAAGATGAATCAACTAGAACAATCATTGACTGGATTGATTGAGAAGGATCCAACTATCGTAAATGAGAATGCTAATAAAGATAGCAATACCTTTTCGACTATGCGTGATTTAACGGCAGGTATTGTTTCAAAATCATATGCTTTAAATTATTTATTGCCTAAACATATTGCTGAGGCGCATCAAAATGGTGACATTCACTTTCATGATTTAGATTATCATCCATTCCAACCATTAACAAATTGTTGCTTAATTGATGCAAAAAGTATGTTGAAAAATGGCTTTGAAATAGGTAATGCCAATGTAACCTCCCCAAAATCTATTCAGACAGCGTCAGCACAACTTGTGCAAATCATTGCTAATGTCTCTAGTAGTCAATACGGCGGATGTACAGTGGATCGTGTAGATGAATTGTTGAGTGAGTATGCACAACATAATGAACGACATCATCGTGAAGTAGCACAGGCCTATGTTAAAGCTGAGCAGCTAGAAACATATGTAGAGCAACAAGTTACTAAAGATATTAATGACGCCATTGAAAGTTTGGAGTATGAGATTAATACATTATATACCTCGAATGGTCAAACACCATTTGTTACATTAGGCTTTGGTTTAGGAACAGATACATTAAGCCGTAAAATACAACAGGCGATATTGAACACGAGAATTAAAGGGTTAGGTAAAGATCGTGTCACTGCCATTTTCCCTAAATTAGTATTTTCAATTAAAGATGGTATTAATTTGAAAAAAGATGATCCTAATTATGACATCAAACAACTTGCGTTAGAATGTTCAACAAAACGTATGTATCCTGATATATTAAATTACGACAAAATCGTTGAACTATTAGGCGATTTTAAAGCGCCGATGGGATGTCGATCTTTTTTACCAAGTTGGCGTAATGAACAAGGTGAAAATAATGGCCGTTGCAATTTAGGTGTTGTCACTCTCAATTTACCAAGAATCGCGCTTGAATCACAAGGTGACATGACAACGTTTTGGAAAAATTTTTATCACAAAATGACGTTGATGCACGATGCTTTAGTATATAGAATAGAGCGATTAAAAGAAGCGACAGTTAATAATGCACCTATCTTATATAAAAGCGGTGCGTTTAAATATAAACTCGATGATCATGAAGACGTAATGGCGCTATTTAAGAATAAAAGAGCTACGATTTCCATGGGATACATCGGATTATATGAAACTGCTACAGTCTTTTATGGTCCTAATTGGGAACATAATGATGAAGCCAAAGCATTTACAATTGAAATATTAAAAGAAATGCAACGTCTTCAAAAGCAATGGACAAAACAATATGACATTTGGTTCAGTATATACAGTACACCTAGTGAGTCACTGACTGATCGCTTTTGCCGTTTAGATCAAGAACGATTTGGAGATATTCCAGATATTACAAGTAAAGGTTATTATCAAAATTCATTTAATTATGATGTAAGAAAAGATATTACGCCATTTGAAAAATTAGATTTTGAAAAAGATTATCCCTATTATGCGAGTGGTGGCTTTATCCATTATTGTGAGTATCCTAAATTAAATCATAATATTAAAGCACTAGAAGCGGTATGGGATTATGCTTATGATAAGGTAGGATATTTAGGTACTAATATTCCAATAGATCACTGTTATGAATGTGGATTTGATGGAGATTTTAAATCAACACCACAAGGCTATCAATGTCCTGAATGTGGTAATGATAACCCTGAAACGGTCGATGTTGTTAAACGGACATGCGGTTATTTAGGTAATCCAGTACAACGACCTGTGATTGAAGGACGTCATAAAGAAATGTGTGCTCGTGTGAAACATATGAAGGAATCTTAATCATGACATCTATATTAGGAATAGAACATGGACAGGGATATATAGCCAAAATTGAAACACATAGCTTTGTAGACGGTGAGGGTGTACGGTGTAGTGTGTATGTTTCGGGATGTCCATTCCAATGTCTAGATTGCTATAACAAAGCGGCACAACATTTTAAATATGGTGAACCATTTACAGAAAAAATATTACAAGAGATTCTCTCATATTGTGAACCGGGTTATATTAGTGGCTTAAGTATTTTAGGAGGCGAACCCTTTTGTAATTTAGATGTGACATTGAGACTCGTGCAAGCATTTCGACAAAGATTTGGACAGACCAAAACAATATGGATTTGGACTGGGTTTCAATATGAATATCTTTCACAAGATAAGGGGCTACGTTTTGAATTATTAGAATATGTAGATGTGTTAGTTGATGGCATGTTTATCACTCAGTTATATCGTCCTAATCTACCTTACAAAGGTTCTTTAAATCAAAGAGTGATTGATGTCAATACATCATTACAACGACACCAATTGTGTGAATACATTTACAGTGGTCCATCGACGAGTCACAGTTTTTAATCATGTTATAAATCGATATAAAAGAGAAATGTAATTATAAGAGTAAAGATTCAATATAGAGAAGGTGAGACAGTATGTGGTTATTAATAGGTAAATGGATGATTGCCATTGGTCTTATCGTAGGTTCCATTATTGAAGAAACGATTTATAAAAAACGTCGACAAGCACGTAAAACACAACAATAATAAGACAATGAATCATATGGGCAATAACTACAATGTGTAGTGTTGCTCATATATTTTTTTGATGTAAATCTAATTTATAATTGTTAACAATTTTTGACGATGTTGAAATACTAGATATATCAGTCTTAAAGACTCGTTTTGATTGATGAAATAATACTTTTGATTTTGTAATCAAATATGAAAATATATACTTATCACATGTTTAAGTGATAAAATATCAATGTTACTAAAAATTAACATCATAAGAGAGTTAGGAGTTCCTAAATTGCTACTGTTTATAATAGAAATTATGATTATGATTTTAGCGGTGTTACTAGGTTTAAGAACAGCCGGAGCACTTGGTTGTGGCATATTTGCCATTGTAGCGCAACTGATTATGATTTTTGGCTTTCAATTACCACCTGGTTCGGCACCTGTCACAGCTGTGTTAATTATTCTTTCAATAGGTATTGCAGGTGGCACGTTGCAAGCTACTGGCGGTATAGACTACCTTGTATATATTGCATCTAAAATCATCGAGAGATTCCCAAAATCAATTATTTTTATTGCACCAATGATTGTGTTTGTCTTTGTCTTTGGTATTGGTACTGCCAATATTGCTTTATCATTAGAACCTATTATTGCTAAGACAGCTCAAAAAGCAAACATACAACCTAAAAAAGCACTTACTGCATCAGTACTCACTGCGAATTTAGCACTTTTATGTAGTCCAGCTGCATCAGCAACAGCTTATATTATTTCTGTATTAGCTGGTTACGATATTTCTATGGGTAAATATTTAAGTATCGTATTACCAACTGCGATTTTGAGTATGCTTTTATTAAGCGTATTCTGCACATTTGTTGGCAAAAATGATTCAATATCATCACAAAAGTTAGTTGAACTGCCAGAAGAGACTTTACCTAGTGAATTTTCTAAAAATGTGAAATTCGGTGTATTAGCATTCTTGATATGTGTGTTAGGTATATTAACATTTGGGATATTCCCTCATTTAATGCCATCTTTTAATGTAAATGGTAAAACGGTCAATGTTGAAATGACAGATATTGTACAATTCTTTATGTATTTAAGTGCCGCAATTAATCTATTATTATCAAAAATTAATACGTCAGATATTCTAACATCACATATTTCTCAATCAGCATTTGGCGCATTGTTTGCAGTATTAGGTCCTGGTTGGTTAGGCGCTACTATATTTAACGCACCTAATAATTTGAAAATATTAAAAAATGATATTGGCCAAGCCATTAGCAGTGTACCTTGGCTAGTCATCATTCTCGTATCAGTAGTAGCGATGATCGTGATTTCTCAAACAGCGACTGCATCCATTATGGTGCCAATTGTAATGAGTCTAGGTATTCCACCTATTTATTTTGTCGCCATGGTTCAAACACTTAACGTTAACTTTGTGATCCCAGCACAACCCACTTTATTATTTGCAGTTGAATTGGACGAAACAGGCAGAACAAGACCTACAAGTTTTATTATTCCAGGATTCTTTGTCATTATCGTATCAGTTGTGATTGGTTTTACATTGAAATTATTATTAGGATACTAACCATTGATGATTTAAACTATCTTTCACGAATTAAGTGAGAGATAGTTTTTTTGTTGTAATAAAGCCCATTTATTAAAAGAAACTGAAATAAATAAAAATTCTATTTGAATGCATAAAAATTCATAGTTTTAATGAAGTTAAGTTTGTTCAATTCGTTAAATCTAAATTTAACACTGTTGTCACAACAATTGATTGTGAAAGAATAATCGTCAGAAATTATATAATTATTCAATATTGGGATTGTATTTCTTTGTATGTAATTTGCATTATTATTAAATGTTCGTTATTGTCAATTTTGTGAATCAATTATATTTGAACGTGGAACTTAAGAACATCAAGATTCATAAATCATTTAGTATTAGGGGGATCACGATTGAGAAAAGAAAAAGTTATGGACTGGACGACCTTTATAGGTGTAGTCATAGTGTTACTTTTAGCTGTTATACCTATGATGGTTTTCCCGAAAGCAAGTGAGACAATTATTACAGATATCAATAGTGCAATTTCTAACTCGATTGGTTCTGTTTATTTATTCTTAGGATTAGTTATTTTTTGTTTCGTTTTATACATAGCATTTGGTAAATACGGTAATGTTACTCTAGGTAGAGCGAGTGACAAGCCGGAATTTAACACATTTACTTGGGCAGCCATGTTATTCTGTGCAGGTATTGGTTCAGATATTCTATATTGGGGTATAATTGAGTGGGCATTCTATTATCAAGTGCCACCTAATGGCGCTAAAAGTATGTCCGATGAAGCACTACAGTATGCGACGCAATACGGAATGTTCCACTGGGGTCCGATTGCATGGGCGATTTATGTATTGCCAGCATTACCAATTGGTTATTTAGTGTTCGTTAAAAAACAACCTATATATAAAATTAGCCAAGCGTGTAGACCTATATTAAAAGGACAAACAGATAAGTTTGTAGGTAAACTTGTTGATATCTTATTTATCTTCGGATTATTAGGCGGTGCAGCGACCTCACTTGCCTTAGGTGTACCTTTAATATCAGCAGGTATTGAAAGACTTACTGGTCTGAATGGCGAGAATATGATAATGCGTTCAATTATTTTATTAACTATCACAGTTATATTTGCCATTAGTTCATATACAGGATTGAAAAAAGGGATTCAAAAGCTGAGTGACGTCAATGTATGGTTATCATTTATCTTATTAGCCTTTGTCTTCATTATTGGACCAACTGTATTTATTATGGAAACTACAGTGACTGGTTTAGGGAACATGATGCGAGATTTCTTCCATATGGCCACTTGGGTTGAGCCATTTGGTGGTATCGGTCATCGTAAAGAGACACATTTCCCTCAAGATTGGACGATATTCTATTGGTCATGGTGGCTAGTGTATGCACCATTTATTGGTTTATTTATTGCTCGAATTTCAAAAGGTAGAACTCTAAAAGAAGTCGTTCTTGGTACAATGATATATGGTACATTAGGTTGTGCATTATTCTTTGGTATATTTGGTAACTATGCCGTTTATTTACAAATTTCTGGTCAATTTAATGTGGTTGATTTCTTAAATCATCACAGTACAGAAGCGACTATCATTGAGGTAATGCATCATTTACCATTCCCAACTATAACAATTGTCTTATTCTTAATTTCAGCATTCTTATTCTTAGCGACAACATTTGATTCTGGTTCTTATATTTTAGCAGCTGCTTCTCAAAAGAAAGTGATTGGGGAGCCATTAAGAGCGAACAGATTATTCTGGGCATTTGCGTTATGTTTATTGCCATTCTCACTAATGTTAGTGGGTGGGGAACGTGCACTAGATGTACTTAAGACTGCATCGATACTTGCGAGTGTACCATTAATCGTCATATTTATATTTATGATGGTCTCATTCTTGATTACTTTAGGACGAGATCGAATCAAATTAGAAACACGTGCTGAGAAATTAAAAGAGGTTGAAAGACGTTCACTACGAATTGTTCAAGTGAAAGAAGAAGAACAAGACGATAATTTATAACATATTAAAAAGGCTAAAGGATTGATATCCTTTAGCCTTTTACTTATCTTCGTATTCTGGAATAGGGAAGTATTTAAAGATTTCTCCTGTTTCTAAAGCTTCGCTAAGTTGTGCTAACCATTCGTAATACACCTTTGAATGATCGAGTTTTGCTTTCACTTTATCAATATCTTGTCTTTCTTCATCAGTTAAATCACTGTTGTTTAAGAGAGGATTTAAAATAGCTTCAGCATCTTTAACTGCTTCCATGTTTGTATCGATTTCTCGTTCCCATTTTTTTGTGAAGAAATTGTGGAAGAAAGTAAAGAAGTCTTTTTCAGCAATGAAATGTTGCTTTCTGCTACCTCTTGTAAATTGTTGTTTAACGATGTCATATTCTTGTAGTTTCTTTACACCTGCACTCATGCTAGGTTTACTCATTTGCAGTTGTTGTCTCATTTCATCTAGTGTCATACTTCCTTCAAACACCATGATACCGTATAAGTTACCAACACTACGATTAATGCCATACAAGTCCATTGTTTCGCCAATGGAATTAATTACCAAGTCTTTGGCTTCTTCGACTTGAGATGTGTAGTTTTCCGAACGTGTCATGACTGTACCTCCAAAAAGAATTATTTCATTTTACCACGTCTCAACATAAAGTTAACATGATTTCATCTTTTATATGCTAATCAATTATATAATTTTATTTAAAAAAATGAAAAGCAAGGTTTTAGAAAAATTATTTTGTTTTATCTCGTTGTAAGAGCGCTGTTTGAATCAGTTCAAAAGGAACACCCTAGCTAAAGCTAGTGCGTAAGAATCACTAACTTAATAAAATTAAGAGTGATTCTTTATTCTTCAGACCTTTTGACATGTTTTCGTTTTATATGCTAACATATTTCTGTAAAATTCGTTAAATAAAAATTTAACAAACTTAACGGAGGTATTTTGATGGAACTTGTAAAGCGCTTGTCAAATCGTCAATTCATTGATGGTGAATGGGTAGATAGCTCAAATAAAAACACGAGAGATATAATCAATCCTTATAATCAAGAAGTTATTTTCACTGTAGCTGAAGGAACAAAAGAAGATGTAGAACGCGCTATTTTAGCGGCAAGACGATCATTTGAAGATGGTGAGTTGTCCTCAGAAACAAGTGAAGTCAGAGGTCAAAAAGTAAGAGCCATTGCAGATAAAATCAAAGAACATCGTGAAGAATTAGCAAAATTAGAAACATTAGATACAGGTAAAACGTTAGAAGAATCTTATGCAGATATGGATGATATTCATAATGTATTTATGTATTTTGCGGGATTAGCTGATAAAGACGGTGGCGAAATAATTAATACGCCAATTCCTAATTCAGAAAGTAAAGTCGTTAAAGAACCAGTAGGCGTGGTGACACAAATTACACCTTGGAACTATCCTTTATTACAAGCATCATGGAAAATCGCGCCAGCATTAGCAACTGGATGTTCACTTGTTATGAAACCAAGTGAAATTACACCACTAACAACGATTCGAGTATTCGAATTGATGGAAGAAGTAGGTTTCCCTAAAGGTACAATTAACTTAGTTTTAGGTGCTGGTTCAGAAATTGGTGATGTGATGTCAGGTCACGAAGAAGTGGATCTTGTATCATTTACAGGTGGTATTAAGACTGGTAAACATATCATGAAACAAGCAGCAGACCATGTAACGAACATAGCATTAGAACTTGGTGGTAAGAATCCAAATATCATTTTTGATGATGCAGATTTTGAATTAGCAGTTGATCAAGCATTGAATGGTGGTTATTTCCACGCAGGACAAGTATGCTCAGCAGGTTCAAGAATATTAGTGCATAACGACATTAAAGAGGACTTTGAAAAGGCACTCATCGATCGTGTTAGCAAAATTAAACTTGGTAATGGTTTTGATGATGAAACAGAAATGGGTCCAGTTATTTCAAAAGAACATAGAGATAAAATTGAGAAATATATGGAAGTTGCCAAAGAAGATGGCGCTACAATCGCTATTGGTGGTAAACGTCCTGAAAGAGAAGATTTACAAGCAGGCTTATTCTTTGAACCAACTGTAATTACGGATTGCGATACATCTATGCGTATTGTACAAGAAGAGGTATTTGGACCAGTTGTTACAGTAGAAGGATTTTCAGATGAAGCAGAAGCCATTCGCTTAGCTAACGATTCTATTTATGGATTAGCAGGTGCTGTATTTAGTAAAGATATTGGAAAAGCACAACGTGTTGCTAACAAATTAAAACTAGGTACTGTTTGGATTAATGATTTCCATCCATATTTCGCACAAGCACCATGGGGTGGATATAAACAATCAGGTATCGGTAGAGAACTTGGTAAAGAAGGATTAGAAGAGTATTTAACATCAAAACACATCTTAACAAATACTAATCCAGAACCAGTTAACTTTTTCAGTAAATAAAACATAGTAATGAAACAGAGGTTCGAGTGACACAAGTGACATGAGTTACTCAACCTCTTACATATTTCAGTACGATTCAAGATAACAATGAAAGAGATGTATACAAACAAAAATTGATTTCGGAGGTTATACGTGATGAGTAGAAAACACGATTCATATGATTACATCATTATTGGTGGCGGTAGTGCAGGATCAGTATTAGGTGCAAGACTAAGTGAAGATAAAGATAAAAATGTATTAGTATTAGAAGCGGGACGTAGTGACTATTTCTGGGATCTATTTATTCAAATGCCAGCTGCGTTAATGTTCCCTTCTGGTAATCCATTATATGATTGGATTTATCAAACTGAAGAAGAACCACATATGGGACGTAAAGTAGACCATGCAAGAGGTAAAGTATTAGGTGGTTCAAGTTCAATTAACGGTATGATTTATCAAAGAGGTAACCCAATGGACTATGAAGGTTGGGCAGAACCTGAAGGTATGGAAACTTGGGACTTTGCACATTGCTTACCATACTTTAAAAAATTAGAAACAACATATGGTTCAGCGCCATATGATAAATATAGAGGACATGATGGCCCAATCAAATTGAAACGTGGTCCAGCAACAAATCCATTGTTCAAATCATTCTTTGATGCAGGTGTTGAAGCAGGATATCATAAAACACCTGACGTGAATGGTTTCCGTCAAGAAGGATTCGGTCCATTTGATAGTCAAGTACATCATGGACGCCGTATGTCAGCATCAAGAGCTTATTTACGTCCAGCTATGAAACGTAAAAATTTAGATGTGGAAACAAGAGCATTTGTAACTAAAATTAATTTCGATGGTAGAAGAGCAACGGGTGTCACTTACAAGAAAAATGGTAAAGAAAGAACAATTAATGCCAAAGAAGTTATTTTATCTGGCGGTGCTTTCAATACGCCACAATTATTACAATTATCAGGTATTGGTGATTCAGAATTCTTGAAATCTAAAGGTATTGAACCTCGTGTTCATTTACCTGGTGTTGGGGAAAACTTTGAAGACCACTTAGAAGTTTATATTCAACATGAATGTAAAGAGCCTGTATCATTACAACCTAGTTTAGATATTAAACGTATGCCATTTATCGGCTTACAATGGATTTTCGCACGTAAAGGTGCTGCAGCTTCTAACCACTTTGAGGGTGGTGGTTTCGTACGTTCAAATAATGAAGTGGATTATCCTAATTTAATGTTCCACTTCTTACCAATTGCAGTACGTTACGATGGTCAAAAAGCACCTGTCGCACATGGTTACCAAGTGCACGTAGGTCCAATGTACTCTAATTCACGCGGTAGCTTGAAAATTAAATCTAAAGATCCATTTGAAAAACCAAGTATCATCTTTAACTATTTATCAACAAAAGAAGATGAACGTGAATGGGTAGAAGCTATTCGAGTTGCAAGAAACATCTTATCTCAAAAAGCGATGGATCCATTTAATGCTGGAGAAATTTCTCCAGGACCATCTGTTCAAACAGATGAAGAAATTTTAGATTGGGTACGTAAAGACGGTGAAACAGCGTTACATCCTTCATGCAGTGCGAAAATGGGACCTGCATCAGATCCAATGGCAGTTGTAGACCCACTAACAATGAAAGTACATGGTATGGAAAATTTACGCGTTGTTGATGCATCAGCAATGCCTAGAACAACAAACGGAAATATTCATGCACCAGTTTTAATGTTAGCTGAAAAAGCTGCTGACATTATTCGCGGTAGAAAACCATTAGAACCTCAGTATGTAGATTATTATAAACATGGTGTTCATGATGAAATGGCTGGCGCTAAAGAAAACGACCCATTTTATAAACATTAATTATTTCAATCAATCACTTCGGTATGACATATTCATATCGAAGTGATTTTTTATATTGTCATAATCATATCTTTAACAATGTAAAGTGTGACACAACAATAAAGTGGCATATCGTATTATAATATAGATAAAAGGAGAGGATTTTATGAGTAATACTTTAGTTGAACGTCTACGTGAAAAAGAAGATAGAATGATTGAGATTAGAAGATATCTTCATCAACATCCTGAATTATCATTTAAAGAAGTAGAAACGCCTAAATATATCGCAGACTTTTACAAAGACAAAGATTGTAAAGTAGAAACGAATATAGGACAAAATGGTGTGAAAGTAACGATTGATAGTGGTAAGCCTGGTAAAACACTTGCGATTCGTGCTGATTTTGATGCGTTACCAATTAAAGAAGAAACTGGGTTACCATTCGCCTCTAAGAACGAAGGCGTTATGCATGCGTGTGGTCACGACGCACATACTGCATATATGTTAATTTTGGCTGAAACGCTTATCGAAATGAAAGACCAATTTAAAGGTAAAGTTGTTGTTATTCACCAACCAGCTGAAGAAATGCCTCCAGGTGGTGCACAAGGTATGATTAAAGATGGTGTCTTAGACGGCGTTGATCATGTATTAGGCGCACACGTGATGAGTACAATGGAAGCTGGAAAAGTCTTTTATAAAGAAGGATTTGTTCAAACAGGACGTGCGTATTTCAAACTTACTGTACACGGTAAAGGTGGTCATGGTTCATCACCTCACATGGCAAATGATGCGATTGTTGCGGGTGCTAACTTTGTGACAACAGCACAAACTGTGGTGTCTAGACGCTTAAGTCCGTTTGAAACAGGTGTTGTTACAATTGGTTCATTTGATGGTAAGGGTCAATTTAATGTTATTAAAGATAGTATTGAAATTGAAGGTGACGTGCGTTAACAGATGATACTAGAGATACAATTGAAAAAGAATTAACGCGTCTTGTTAAAGGATTAGAAAGTACATTCGGTGTGACATGCGATTTTGAATTTAATAAGGACTATCCTGCCTTATATAATGATCCGGAATTTACATCTTACGTTGCAGACACAATTAATAATGCAGAAGACAATGATATTAAAGGTGTTGAAGAATGTGAACCACAACCCCCTTCTGAAGACTTTGCATTTTATGCAGTAGAATTGCCAAGTACATTTATTTATTCAGGGGCAGCACCTGAAGATGGTGAAATTTATCCACATCATCATCCTAAATTTAATATTAGTGAATCTTCTATGTTAGTTGCAGCTGAAGCAGTAGGAACTGTCGTGCTCGATTACTTGAATTAAAGGAGTTTAATACAACTATGAATCAACAACAAGAATTTAAAGGTAATAATAGATTATTAATTGGTATCGTATTATCGGTATTAACATTTTGGTTATTTGCGACATCATTAGTTAACGTGATCCCGACATTGACACAAACCTTTCATAGTCGATTGGAGACAATCAGTATAGCCGTCAGCCTAACAGCACTCTTTTGTGGAATGTTTGTTGTAGGTGCTGGCGGTCTTGCTGATACATATGGACGCGTTAAATTAACGAATATCGGTTTATGGCTTCATATCGTAGGGTCATTACTTGTTATTGCAACATCTTTTGTTCCGTTGCTATTAATAGGAAGAGCGATTCAAGGTTTGTCAGCAGCAGCTATTATGCCGGCGACTTTGGCAATAGTTAAAACATATTATCACGGTAAAGATAGACAACGTGCATTGAGTTTTTGGTCCATAGGGTCTTGGGGCGGTTCAGGATTAGCCTCCATATTTGGTGGTGTAGTGACCACATTTTTAGGATGGAAATATATTTTTATATTTTCCATTATCGTAGCACTCACAGCGTTGTTTCTTATTAAAGGCACGCCTGAAACAACTGCACATCAAGGGAATGAGAAGAAACGCTTTGATGTTATAGGTGTAGGATTACTTGTTTTAATTATGCTAAGTATTAATATCATCATTACGCAAGGTTCGAAGATGGGATGGTTGTCTATATTTATCATATGCTTGATATGTTTTTGCATTATGATGGCCATTGTATTTTATTATTTTGAAAGAAAATACACGCATCCATTAATAGACTTTAATCTTTTTAATAATAGATTATATTCGGTTGCGACGTTAGCTAACTTTTTATTAAATACAGTGGCAGGTACACTCATTGTTGCAAATACGTTTGTACAACAAGGATTAGGCTTTTCTGCTTTTAAGGCAGGTATGTTATCAATCACATATTTAGTTGCTGTGCTTTCAATGATAAGAGTTGGCGAAATGCTATTAAGAAAAGTAGGGCCAAGACAACCCATGTTGCTTGGTACGTTTACAACCATGTTAGGCGTGTTACTCATGTCGATGACTATGCTCTCAGTTACAAGTTACATTGTAGCCTGTATATTAGGATATCTGTTATTTGGATTGGGATTAGGTTTGTTTGCAACGCCATCTACAGATACGGCTATTTCCAATTGTGCAGAATCTGAAGTCGGTGTGGCAGCAGGTATATATAAAATGTCATCATCATTAGGTGGCGCATTTGGTATTACTTTAGCTGGTACCATTTATAGTGTAACAGCAAGTACATCTTCTATTGCTACTGGTGCTATGATAAGCTTCTGGTTTAATGCTTTAATGGCATTAAGCTCATTTTTAGTTGTTTGTTTAGCTTTGCCAAAATTAACACATCGTTCAAAATAATATCACTTATGTTTATAGGCTTACATATGAGTTGGTATAATTTTGAAAAACTAAAAAATTTAATACTATTTGATTGATAGTGATGTTTTATGACGCATTTCGTGATAGTATAGTAGCAATAAGTAAGATGAGGTGATAACGTGACGTTTTATGAATTTATACAAGGGT
Source organism: Staphylococcus sp. 510 (assembly GCF_057219715.1). Lineage (NCBI taxonomy): Bacteria > Bacillati > Bacillota > Bacilli > Caryophanales > Staphylococcaceae > Staphylococcus > Staphylococcus sp. 510. Next base: position 213,950 of record NZ_JBXVVK010000002.1, read on the forward strand.
TTACAGGGGACCAAACACCTCTAGGTGAACTTGCAGCATGGGTAGATAAAGATATACAGTTTCCCAAAGAAGAAAAGTTAGCTGACAATATATTATTATATTTTAATCAAGTATCTAATTTAGATGATGAAAAATTAGAAATAGTTAAAAGATCACTCTCATTATACGAACAAGCTGTATAAATAAATGTAAAAATGAACTAGGATGAAGGTATAACATGTTATTAAATGATTACTATAAAACATATAAAATGAACGAATCAGAAGATACATTTATGATTGAAAAAAATAATGATGCTCAGTATTATGACATCTTAGAATCGATCAATGAGCTATCAAATGATACATTTTGTGTGCTCAATCATTTATATGTCAATGAAGATAAAGAATCTCAATTTGAAGATAAATTTTTAGGACGTCAAAAGCATTTGCAAGATGTACCGGGATCTAAAGCGTTACGTTTTCTTAGACCTCAAGCGAAACATAAACATTATATTATAGTGACTTTATGGCAATCGAGACAAGCTTTTTACGATTGGCAAAAGTCATCAGCATACGCGCAAACACATCGTAAGCGTGGAACAAAACGTGGGGTAGATAACCTAATCGTAAATCGTGATTTATCATATAATATTAGAATAGAACTTGAAGATATGACCAATCAATTTCTAAATTACGAAGATATTTTTTAACATATATAAAGAAACGATACAGAAATTAATTCTGTATCGTTTTTTTGATAACTATGAAAGTCATAATAGTTTGGTCATCCGTCAATAAAGAGTAAAATATACCAATGTGATAATACATTTGATAAAATTAAAATGAATGACATGGAAAGGGAGTAAAAATATGCAAAAAACAGATTTACTTGCACCTGAAAAGTATAATATTACATCAGCAATAGAACAATATGCTACAGATGCAACTAAAAAAGCAATTATTTACAGAGATTCAGAACATGATCATATTGAAGTGACTTATCAAGAATTGATAAAAAATGCGAATAAAGTAGGTAATGTTTTCAAAAAGCATGGCTTGAAATATGGTGATAAAGTATTAATCATGATGCCTAGAGCTATAGCTACATATGAATTATATATTGCAGCATTAAAATTAGGTATTGCCATCATTCCAAGTTCTGAAATGTTACGTACCAAAGACTTACAATATCGAGTAAGCCATGGTGAAATTGATGCAGTAATTTCATTTGGGAAATTTATTAAGGAATTTGAAGGTTTAAAAGAATATCAAAACCTTACTAAATTTATTGTTGGTGATACACATCCAGATTGGATTTCAATTGAAGAAGAAAAAGCCAATGCAAGTGATGAATTAGAAGCGGCTGATACTTCTCGAGAAGATGTTGCTATTTTATCATACACGTCTGGTACTACTGGTAATCCCAAAGCCGTTACCCATACACATGGCTGGGGTTATGCTCATTTACAAATGGCGCCTAAACATTGGCTATGTATTAAAGAAGATGATCTTGTTTGGGCTACTGCAGCACCAGGTTGGCAAAAATGGGTATGGAGTCCATTCTTATCAAGTTTAGGTTCAGGGGCAACAGCGTTTGTATATAACGGTCGTTTTAAACCAGAAACATATTTAGAATTATTACAAGAATATCAAATCAATGTTTTATGTTGCACCCCAACTGAATATCGTATGATGGCCAAATTACAAAATCTAGATGATTATCATTTAGAACATCTGCATAGTGCGGTGTCAGCGGGTGAACCATTAAACAGAGAAGTCGTTGAACAATTTAAGAAGTATTTTAATATCACGGTGAGAGATGGGTATGGTCAAACAGAAAGCACATTATTAATTGGCTTCTTAAAAGACACAGCATCTCGTCCAGGTGCAATGGGTAAATCCATTCCAGGTAGTTACACAACCATTATTGATGATGATGGAAATGAAGTAGAACCAAACGTCAAAGGTAATATTGCTGTGCCATTAGACTTACCAGCACTATTTAAAGGTTATTTCAAAGAACCAGAACGCACTGCAGCTGCAAGATTAGGCGACTACTATGTGACAGGTGATTTAGCTCATCAAGATGAAGATGGTTATTTCTGGTTTGAAGGTCGTAAAGATGACATCATTATTAGTTCAGGTTATACGATTGGACCTTTTGAAGTTGAAGATGCACTAACTAATCACCCTGCTGTTAAAGAATGTGCGGTTGTTGCAAGTCCACATGAATTAAGAGGTAATATTGTTAAAGCATTTATCATTCTTCAAAATGGATACACAGGTGATGACGAGCTAATTAAAGAGCTTCAAACATTCACAAAAAATGAAGTAGCACCTTACAAATATCCACGTGCTATAGAATTTGTAGAAGATTTGCCAAAAACAAATTCAGGTAAAATTAGACGTGTGGAATTAAGAGACGCAGAAGTAGAAAAATATAATCAAGAACATGAATAAAATATAAAGTATAAAGAACCTGAGCATTGAATCTATGCTCAGGTTCTTTTTTAATTAGTATGACACATTGTTTGTGATTATATGGCTAAAACAACTATAGGTTTTTAGCACAAATATTTAGATAATTTGTGTCAAAAATAAAAAATGTGCGTAATCGTTTTCATATCATACTTGTATTTTTCTTTTTATTATGACATACTCAAAATTAATTAGTATGACATAATAAAAAGAGGTGCTTACTTATGACAAAATTGATTTATGCATTTGATGAAGGACAAAAATCGATGAAAGACTTACTAGGCGGAAAAGGTGCCAATTTATCAGAAATGAAACGATTGGGTTTACCTGTTCCGGACGGTTTTACAATTACTACAGAAGCTTGTATAGATTATTTAAAACAAGGTGAACGTTTATCTGACGATGTAAAGGCACAATTACATAAGCATTTAACAGCCTTTTCAAATAGAACAGGTAAATCTTTTTCATCACATGATCACTTATTACTTGTATCAGTACGTAGTGGTGCGAAAATATCCATGCCAGGTATGATGGATACTATATTAAATTTAGGATTAAATGATGAGAATGTAGAAAAACTTGCTACTAAAACAAATGATGCTCGATTTGCGTATGATTGCTATCGTCGTCTATTACAAATGTTTGGCGATGTTGTTTATGGCGTAGCAATGACTCATTTTGATACATATTTTGAACAATATAAAAAAGAACATCAATATGACTCTGATGCTGATATTACTGCTGAAGGGTTAAAAGAAATTTGTGAACAATATAAAGATATTTATTTAGAACATGGTCACCAACCCTTTCCTCAAGATCCGCTTCAACAATTAGAAGAATCAATTGAAGCTGTATTTAAGTCTTGGGATAATGATCGTGCTCGTGTCTATAGAGATTTAAATGATATTCCACATGATATTGGTACAGCTGTGAACATTCAGGAAATGGTGTTTGGTAATAGTGGTGAACGAAGTGGTACAGGCGTGGCATTTACTAGAAACCCTGTGACAGGAGAGAATCAATTATTTGGAGAATATCTATTAAATGCTCAAGGTGAAGATGTCGTAGCAGGTATTCGTACACCAAAGGATATCGATACATTGAAGGAACAAATGCCAGACGTGCATCAACAATTTGTCAATGTGACGAAACAATTAGAAACGCATTATAAAGATTTACAAGACATTGAATTTACAATTGAAAATGGAAAACTGTATTTATTACAAACGCGTAATGGTAAGCGTACAGCACGAGCAGCTATTAAAGTAGCCGTTGATTTAGTTAACGAAGGACTCATCACTAAAGAAGAAGCTGTCACACAAGTTGATGTAAAATCAATTGAGACATTACTACATCCTAATTTTAAAGAAGAAGCATTAAAACAAGCGACGGTTATTTCGAAAATGGGGCTACCTGCAAGTCCAGGTGCAGCGACTGGAAAAGTTGTATTTTCAGCTGAAGAAGCTAAAGTTCAAGCAGAGAATGGTGACAGTGTTATTTTAATGAGACCTGAAACATCTCCGGAAGATATCGAAGGCATGGTGGCTAGTGAAGCTATCGTCACTACACATGGAGGAATGACATCACATGCTGCAGTTGTCGCTAGAGGGATGGGGAAATGTTGTGTGACAGGTTGTTCTGATGTCGAAATTGATACAGTAAACAAAACAGTATATTACCCTAATGGTGATATGTTACATGAAGGGGATATCATTTCAGTTGATGGTAGCGCTGGAGATTTATATCTTGGAGAAATTGAAACAGTTAGCGCTGAACATAGTGATGAGTTCGAACAATTTATGGAATGGTCAGAAGAGATTGCACGATTACAAGTACGCATGAATGCAGAAACACCACAAGATATACAAGCAGGTTATCAGTTTAATGCTAAAGGCATTGGCTTAGTGCGTACAGAGCATATGTTTTTCGGTGCGGAGCGCCTTGTGGAAATGCGTCGATTTATATTAGCTTCTAATTATGATGAACGTGTAGAAGCATTAAATAAAATCAAGACATATCAAATCGAAGACTTTGAAGCCATATTTAAATTGTCATCTGGGCGACCAACAATTGTCCGCCTATTAGATCCACCGTTACATGAGTTCTTACCATCAACAGAAGAAGATATTGCTATGGTTGCAGACCAATTAAATGTTTCTACAGCACATCTAAAACGAAGAATCAATGATTTGAATGAAGTTAACCCAATGTTAGGACATAGAGGATGTCGCTTAGCTATTACTTACCCTGAACTTTATGAAATGCAAGTTGAGGCAATCATGACTAGCGTGTTTAACCTTAAAAAAGAAGGTATGACATCTCAACCAGAAATTATGATTCCGCTTGTGTCTACAGTTGAAGAATTCACAACATTAAAAGCACAATTAGTATCAACTATTCAGGATTTAGAGAATGCTATGGAAGATAAAGTACATTATTTGATTGGCACTATGATAGAAACGCCAAGAGCATGTTTGATTGCAGACCAATTGGCACAACATTGTGACTTCTTTAGCTTTGGAACGAACGATTTGACGCAATTAACATATGGGTTCTCAAGAGATGATGCAGGCAAATTTATAAATGTGTATACTGAAAGTAATATATTACAGCTTGACCCTTTCCAAACGTTAGATCATGATGGCGTAGGTCAACTGATAGACATAGCGGTCACAAATGCTAAACGCGTTAATTCGTCTATTAAAATAGGTGTTTGTGGAGAATTAGGTGGAGATGCTAAATCAATACGTAGATTTAACCAATTGGACATTGATTATGTTTCATGTTCACCATTCCGTGTACCTGGAGCAATCCTAGCTACAGCTCAGAGTCAAGCTGAAGAAAGTGAGAGATAATGTGAAAGAACAACAAGCACAACAATTAACGATTTACATCGTTTCTGACTCTATAGGGGAAACAGCACAACGGATGATACATGCGACATTAACTCAATTTCCAGACTTAACCCAAATAGAAATTAAGAAGTTCCCATATATTAAAGATGAAAATGAATTTCTTAATGTATTAGAATTAGCACATGAAAAAAATGCGATAGTGGTTACAACACTGGTTAGTGAATCCTTCAATGCACTTGGTCATCAATATGCAAAGGAACATCAAATATCATATATAGATTATATGTCGGAATTAATTACGATGATCGAGCAACATACGCAATCTACACCGTTGATGGAAAGTGGCGCATTACGAAAAATGAACACAGAATATTTCAAACGTATAGAAGCCATAGAATATTCGGTGAAATACGATGATGGTAAACACTTCACTGATATTGGAGAAGCAGACGCCCTAATCGTTGGCGTATCTCGAACGTCTAAAACACCATTGAGTATGTACTTAGCCAATAAAGGCTATAAAATAGCGAATATACCATTAGTGCTAGAAGTGACGATTCCCGAAAGTGTTTTCCAACATAAAGGGTTAAAGGTATTCGGTTTAACAGCAAGTCCTAATTATATCGCTAATATTAGAAAAAATCGTGCCGAAGCGTTAGGTATTTCAAAAACGTCAACATACAATAGTTTAGATAGAATTAAGAAAGAATTATCCTATGCTGAAGAAATATTCAATAAATTAAATGCTACCGTTATTAATACAGAATATAAATCTATAGAAGAATCAGCATTTTATATCGAGAAATTTTTACAACAAAATGATTAAAGTATAATCAAATTAAATATTATTCCGCAGTGAATTAATGTGACATATATATATAATTTCATGTATTTGTGGAAAAAATATAATCACCTTCTAAATCAATTTCTATTATTATAAAGAATAATAATTTACTTTTATCAATGGTTGATTTAACATAAGAATAGAAGACTAGTTTACGAGATGAAATGTTAGAAAAATTGTATTAAATCCTGATTTAGTCAATAAAATGCAATTTTAGTGGACTGGTGTAAGTATTTATTTTGGAGAGGTGAACAACATGGCAAAGTCTGACAAAAAAGACGTAATTTTAATTGGTGCCGGTGTACTTAGTACAACTTTCGGATCAATGTTAAAAGAAATTGCGTCAGACTGGAATATTCATTTGTATGAACGCTTAGACCGTCCTGGTATTGAAAGTTCTAACGAACGTAACAATGCAGGTACAGGTCATGCTGCGCTTTGTGAATTGAACTATACTGTTCAACAACCTGATGGTTCAATTGATATCGAAAAAGCGAAAGAAATCAACGAACAGTTTGAGATTTCTAAACAATTTTGGGGTCATTTAGTTAAATCAGGAAATATTGAAGACCCACGCGCATTTATTAATCCATTACCTCATATTAGTTTTGTAAGAGGTAAAAATAACGTTAAATTCTTAAAAGATCGTTATGAAAAAATGAAAGCTTTCCCAATGTTCGATAATATCGAATACACTGAAGATATCGAAGTAATGAGAAAGTGGATTCCGTTAATGATGAAAGGTCGCCAAAATGATGGTGGCTACATGGCAGCAAGTAAAATTGATGAAGGTACAGATGTAAACTACGGTGAATTAACACGTAAGATGGCACAACACCTTCAAGAAACTGATAATGTAGAAGTAAAATATAATCATGAAGTGGTTGATTTTACACGTTTATCAAATGGTAAATGGTCAGTAAAAATTAAAAACCGTAACACAGGTGACGTGTTTGAACAAGAAACGGATTATGTATTTATTGGTGCTGGTGGTGGCGCAATTCCACTATTACAAAAAACAGGTATCCCTGAAAGTAAACATTTAGGTGGATTCCCAATCAGTGGACAATTCATTGCATGTACCAACCCAGAAGTAATCAAACAACACGATGCCAAAGTATATGGTAAAGAACCACCAGGCACACCACCAATGACTGTACCTCATTTAGATACACGTTATATTGATGGTGAAAGAACATTACTATTCGGACCATTTGCGAACGTAGGTCCTAAATTCCTTAAAAATGGTTCAAACTTAGATTTATTCAAATCTGTAAAACCATACAATATTACAACTCTACTTGCATCTGCAGTTAAAAACTTACCATTAATCAAATATTCATTTGACCAAGTGATTATGACTAAAGAAGGTTGTATGAATCATTTACGTACATTCTATCCAGAAGCACGTGATGAAGATTGGCAAGTTTATACAGCGGGTAAACGTGTACAAGTCATTAAAGATACAGAAGAACATGGTAAAGGTTACATTCAGTTTGGTACTGAAGTAGTAAACTCACAAGACCACTCAGTGATTGCATTATTAGGTGAATCACCAGGTGCTTCAACTTCAGTATCTGTAGCATTAGAAGTTCTTGAGAAAAACTTCGCTGAATATGCTGATGAATGGAAACCATTAATTAAGAAAATGATTCCATCATATGGAGAATCATTAATTGAAGATGAACAATTAATGAGAAAAATCCGTAAACAAACTTCTAAAGACCTTAAATTAGGTTTCTATGGAGAAAAATAATTAAAAATTAACTCAACCAAAGCGTCAAAAAC